>JAYVWQ010000612.1:0-3732 GCA_043785945.1 Akkermansia sp. | reverse complement strand
GGCCTTGCGCGCCAAGCTGGATGCGTTCAAGGACCAGGCTTTTTAGCCGGCCTCACACCACCACCACGCTGTTCTCCAGCACGCCAATCCCCGAAATCTCAATCCGCACCACGTCGCCCGCGTTCAGCGTGAAGTCATCGCCCGGCACCACGCCCGTGCCGGTCAGCAGCACCGCGCCCTGTGGAAAGGTCTGCGAGCGGAACAGGTATTCCGCCATCTCGGCGAACGTGCGTTTGATTTGCGACACCGAAGTCTGGCCGGAGAACACCGCCTGGCCACCGCGTGAAATTTGCACCGAGATCGTCCACCCGCGCGCCGCCTCTTCGCTCTCCCCGACCACGATGCACGGCCCCACCGCACACGCGCGGTCGTAGATTTTTGCCTGCGGCAGATAGAGCAGGTTCTCGCCCTCGATGTCGCGTGAGCTCATGTCATTGCCCACCGTGTAGCCGACGACGCGGCCACGCGAGTTCAGCACCAGCGCCAGTTCCGGCTCCGGCACGTTCCATTTGGCGTCGCTGCGGATGCCCACGGCGTCGCCGGTGCCCACGACTTTCTCCGGCATGGACTTGAAGAACAGCTCCGGACGCGGTGCGTCATAAACTTTGTCGTAGGCTGTGGCGCTGAAATCCGATTCCTCCATGCGCGCCTTCTTGCTGCGCAGATACGTGACGCCCACCGCCCACACTTCCTGCCGCTCGACCGGCGGCAACAACCGCACCTCGCCCGGCGAAACCTCCGGCAACTTCTGCGCCGCGAGCGAGCGCAGATGCGCGACGAGATCCTCGCGCTCCAGCAACGGCGTGAGTTGCGTCACGCCGGCAGAAGTGAGGTCAATGATCATCCCGTCCTCGGCAAAAAGGCCGATGTGGATTTGGTTCTGGTTCTGGAAGCGGCAGAGTTTCATCAGTGATTTCGTTTAACGACGTTTCATTCCACGCGCCGGATGCTGCTTGTGGTGCCGCACCACGGTCACGCGAATTTTGTCGGCCAGGATGCGGAAAAGAAAGTGGTAAGGAAAGCGTCTCAAGTTCACACGGCGCAACTCGTCATCCAGGGAGCGCCCGCGTTTTGGATGGGTGGCTGCGGTTTCGATGAATTCCATCAGTTCCGCCCAGAACTCATCACCGAGACGGGGTGCAATGGTGTCGTAGTAACGCAGGATGGCTGAGACGTCTTTCTGCACGCCGGGGTGATAAACCACCTTCATCGCCCGCGCGCCTTGGTCACGCGATGGACAAATTCCTCGTGAGAAATAGGTGCCACAGAACCGCTGTCCAACTCTTGCTCACGCCGCTCCACTTCTTCATCGGTCACGTCCGTGCCGGGCGCGGGCAAGGTGTCGAGCAGCGCCGCCACCAGCGTGGCCCGCTCCTTTGGGGAGAGCGCCTTCGCTTCCTGTTCGATTTCGATGAAGCTCATGCGGAAACCGTATCACCACCGCTGGCGGGCGGGCAACCGCGTACAGACTTGATCCAATGGTCTTCGGAGAGAATGGCTGGTGAGCCATACTCAGACCTCGCGACAATCGCCCATTCAATTTTGCGACCGTAACCTTGCTTGGCAAAAGCGGCGCTGCCGAGCTTGCCGATGACAAGATAATCAGTGCCGTCGTGAACGTCCGCGTCGGAGATGCCACCGAGTTGCTCAATGGCAGCCTGACAAGCCTTGCGTGTGCCGAACTCAAACTTGCCGGTAAAACAGAAGTGCTTGCCAGCGAACGTGACTGACGGCTCCGGCTCCTCAAATGGAGATGCCGCTGCAAAAAGTGACGCCGCGCGAGCTTCAAACTTGCCGTAGAGAATGCGCTCCCAGTCGGGCGGTAGAACGAAACGATCAAGCTCTGCGGGATCGAATGGCTTGAGGTCAGGCGAATCGCCGCCATCGTCGTTGGTCAGAAGAACATACTTGTTCCAGCGTTCGCGGTCTTCAGGGTTTGCGAAAATTTCGGTGATGTAACGGGCGGCGAGTCCCTTGGTGATGTCCGCTGTGAAAGGTATTTTGAAAAAGTGGAGAACCTTCTGTTGGCGGTTGGTGGCTAAGTCCTTTTTCCAGTTTGTCATAAGTTTGTGCGACTAACGCTCAGTGTGCAAGTTCAGCGACTGCGGTCTGCCTTTTGTGATTCGAGGTGTGGTCTTAACTCGCGGGCTATTGAACTTGAGCCGACATCGTAGAACTCGTCGAAGCCACTGAGAAGCTCGTCTAGCTGAGGCTGGTTCGGATTCGCCGCCGATACAACATTCCCAAGCACGCGGTAGATGCCAAAGCCCACCTCCACCAACTTTGCGGCCTCTTGAGCCACCCACTGGCACTCTTGCACGTAATCTTGCGCCTTTCGGGATTCGATGTTGATTTCATCGTGGGACTTGAATGAGTCAGCGAAGAGACCATGTACAACACGATTTCGTCGATGAGTGAAATGCGTTAGACGCGCGCTGAAAGATGCCTCAAAAAAACTCGTTTTACTCAGTTGCTTTTCGATCATGCCAAGCGTTTGACGTGTCCTCGCGGAATCATCTGACATGAAGTCCTCGACAGAGAACTTCAGGCCGTCGGTCTCAAGCATTAAACATATCCCATTGAAAACTCTCTCGACGTACTGGGCGTTGATGACTGCATTTGCAGTTACGATGCGGACGTAGTCTGGAAAGACCGACGCACGGAACTTGTGCGGAATGTCAGGGTTGGTGCCCACAATAGCCTCGACTGGATTCAATTGCTGCCGAACAGACCTTCGACCGCTCTCTGCGGTTCAGCATGTCCGTGAAACAGTCAGGGAACGGCGCGGTCATGGCGGCAGTGTAGGCAGGGAACACGGGCTGTCGAGCGCCCCGTTCACGCCGAGTAATCCAGATAGACCGTCTTGATGCGCGTGTAGAAATCAATCGCGCCCGCGCCTTGTTCCTTGAAGGAGTCGGTGCTGCTTTTTTTCACGCCGTCGAACGGGCCTGGTTGCGCCGGGGGAAAAGTGTCGCTACTTGATCCAGCCTCGCACTGCTTGCCATCGAACGTCCGCCGGATAGCATTGAGGCGTGCGTGTGGTCATTGATACGAACGTGCTTTTGTCCGCGCTCCGTTCCCAGCGTGGCGCGGCCTTTCGTCTGGTGGAGAAGCTGGGTTCGCCGCAATTCCAGCCCGTCGTTTCAACGCCGCTTTGCCTGGAGTACGAGGACGTGCTGCGCCGCCCCGGTCTGCTGCCCGGCGTGGCGGCCCCGGACATCGACGACTTTCTGGATTACTTCCTCTCGGTGAGTGTGGAGTGCCCGATTTATTTCCTGTGGCGTCCGCAACTGCCCGACCCGAAGGATGACCTGCTGTTGGAACTGGCCCTGGCTGGCGACGCGACCTACATCATCACATTCAACGGGCGGGATTTTCGGGGCGTGGACAAGTTCGGAATTCGAGCGGTGACACCGGGCGAGTTCCTGCGTATCTTGGCGGCGTCATGAGCACGTTGAACGTCACGATTCCAGAATCACTCCGCCGCCGCGCGCAAACGCTGGCGCAGGACGACGGTGTTTCCATCGACCAGTTCATCGCCACGGCCCTGGCGGAAAAGGTCGCGGTGCTGGACGCGGAGAGCTACATCCGCCAGCGCGCCGCGCGCGGGAGCCGCGAAAAATTCGAGCGTGTCCTGGCCAAAGTGCCCGACGTGGAGCCGGAGCCGCACGACCGGCTGCCTTGACCACGAAGTCGGACGCGGTTGTTTCCAACGGAGCGCCGAGCATTGCT
>JAYVWQ010000611.1:0-4325 GCA_043785945.1 Akkermansia sp. | reverse complement strand
CCCAGACCACCACCGTACCATTGCTCCTTAAAGCCACAGAGATAGAATCACCGGCTGCAATGGCCATCACCTCGCTCAAGCCAGCAGGAACATTTGTTTGACCGGAGCTGTTGTCGCCCCATGCCACCACCGTGCCGTTGCTCCTCAAGGCCACGGTGTGCCAACCAGCCGCCGCAATGGCCATCACCTCGCTCAAGCCGACAGGAATGTCTGCTTGACCTTCGATGTTGCGTCCCCATGCCACGACCGTGCCATTGCTCCTCAACGCCACGGTGTGATAACGGCCCGCCGCGATAGCCGCCACCTCACTCAAACCAGCCGGAACAGTTGTTTGACCTTCGATGTTTCGTCCCCCCGCCACGACCGTGCCATCGCTCCTCAAGGCCACGGTGTGAGAATAACCTGCCGCGATGGCCGCGACCCCGCTCCAGCCAGCAGGAATGGTAGTTTGACCTGAACTATTGTCTCCCCATGCCACGACCGTGCCATTGCTTCTCAAGGCCACGGTGTGAGCAGTACCCGCCGCGATGGCCACCACTCCGCTCAAACCGACAGGAACATTTGTTTGGCCGGAGCCGTTGAAGCCCCAGGCCACCACCGTGCCATCGGTCTGCAAGGCTACCGTGTGAGAATAACCCGCCGCAATCGCTGTCACACCTAGCAATCCGGCTGGAATGTTCGTTTGACCTCTATCACTGTTTCCCCATGCCACCACCGTGCCGGACGAGGCCGCGTTCGCGACCAGCCCCGCCGTGACCAGAAGGAACACGGTCAGGAAAAGTGCGGCGCGGTTCATTGGGAATCTGAATTCAACGGGAGCCATCACGGCGTTACAACCTTGCTCCAGAAAGTCCTCCCGGTCGTTATCCGGTGTGTTGCTCATGCCCGAACCTTATCGGCTGCTGCGAGATCGAGGCAAGCGCGCCATCCTACTGGTTGGCGCGACTCGTATTGCTTCCCCGTGTGGCTCGGTTGAAAACATTGCAGACATTCAAATTCAAGTTCGACGTGACGTGAACCTCTGCGTAAAAATTGGTCCCAATGCAAAACCTGACCACTCCCACCGCAGAAAATTTTGAGCGGACACTATCTGAGTGTTGTGTTTGGGTCGAACAGCAGGAGCACATCATCCTTAAGTCAGGTGTTGCCCTCACAGACGAACAGCAAGCCGACGCAAAACGGATTGGTGTTACGTACCCAGAGCGAGTGCGCTTGCTGAGAGTCCAAGCGATTCCATCACCGCCGATTCCGAATGCGCCCAAAGATGTAAGGGGACTTGCCGCTCGGTATGGAATCTTCATACGCGCAAACTGCTGGGGAAAACGACGCATTGTTGTTCATGAACTCGTCCATACGATGCAGTACGAGCGACTTGGTGGAATTCGGCAATTCTTGGATCCCTATTTGCGCGAATTCTATGGCTCGCAGTATCTCAAAAAGCTGATGGAGCAAGAAGCGCAAACATTTGCGAATGAAATGTGCGGTAAGCACTTTTGTCCGTTCAGAATGGGATCAGTTTTCGCCCTCGACCATCCTTCGCCTAGCCTTTGAGTTTGGCCCCAAACCGGAAGACCTCGAACGTGGGCCGTGCGCGTCCGTCCCTGTTCTCCGGAGATTGGAGCGCGTGGCGTCCCGCCCGCTGTTTGAGGCGTCCCGCCGAAAACCTTCCCACCAGCCGCGCCCGTAATGATCGGTGCGTCGCGGGTTCGCCAGGGACCAGTCGGCGAGACGCCGACTGGTGCGACCGGGACGGGTCGCGCTCCCCAATTCAACCGAGCGTCCGTCCCTGCGCCCCGGAGATTGGGCGCGCAGCGCAGCCCCAACCTTCGTCCCGGCGGGACGCCCGAGAACAGCCCGGCGTTTCAACGCCGGGACCAAGCCCGGAACCACACGAGTCCCGAAGGGACGGCTGAGAGTCGGGAAAAACCATCGCCCACGCGCCACCGTTTCAGCCGTCCCTTCGGGACTTGTTCCCCCGACCCGCGAATCCCGGCTGAAGTGCCGGGCTATTTTCGGATGTCCCTTCGGGACAAACGGACGGCGGGACTCAATCCTATAAATACCGTGCGTCGAAACGGGATCGCTCCTTGCCATCAACAATCCTTCGCCTGGCCTTTGGGTTTGGCCCCCAACCGGAAGCCCTCGAACGTGGGGCGGGCGTGTCCGTCCCTGTTCCCCGGCGCTCCGCTTGGCGGCGTGGATTAGATGAACAACTCCGGGCTGACTTTGAAATGGGCCGCAACCTTGCGGATGTGGGCCAGGGTCAGGTTGCGCTCGCCGCGCAGAATCATCGCGCCGAGATTGCGGCTGCCGCCCAGCAGGCGCGAAAGGTCGGCGGCGGCGAGGTCGTGTTCGTCCAGCAGGTGTTGCAGCATTTCGCGCCCGGCGAGTTTGGGCCATTTCACGTTTTCCGAGTCGTATTCCTCCAGGAGCGAGCAGAGCAGATCGAAGTAGTCGGCCTGGTCGGGAGTGAATTCCTTCTGCCAGAGGGTCAGGGCGTCGGCCATTTCGGCCACGTTGGCGTAGTCCGTGGCGTCGTGAATGGGGCGCGGGAGAAGTTTGCGGCAGAGGCCGGCGTAGTCCTTGGGCAGGTCGTGAAAGCGATCCCGCCGGGCGGTGTTGTTCTTCGTCTTCATAATTCGTCTTTCCAGCGGTCGGTGCTGTATTCGGCATGCGTCAGGAAGCGGAGCGTGTAGGCCATCTGCCGGTCAAAGTGCATCGCGACGATCAGCCGGTAGGTGTTGCCGCAAACATTGAACACCAGCACCGGCTTGCCGCTGTTCACGCGCACCTGGTCGGCGCTCGGATAATTTTGCCGCACTTCGGCAAGGTTCCGCCACGCGGCGAGGCGGACAATTCTGACCCAGGCGGCCAGGAAGCGGGCGGCTTTCGGATATTGTTCCGCCGCGTCCTTGAGGAATTTTTCCTTCACAATTCGCACGCGCACAGAATGTATGCAGACGGCCTGCGGAGTCAATGTCGGCATGGTCGGGCTTGTGGACTGGTTCGGAACTGGAGCGGCCCTGGCCTCGACCATCCTTCGCCTGGCCTTTGGGTTTGGCCCCCAACCGGAAGACCTCGAACGTGGGGCGGGCGCGTCCGTCCCTGTTCCCCGGAGATTGGGGAGCGCGTGGCGTCCCGCCCGCTGTTTGAGGCGTCCCGCCGAAAACCTTTCCACCAGCCGCGCCCGTAATGATCGGTGCGTCGCGGGTTCGCCGGGGACCAGTCGGCGAGACGCCGACCGGTGCGACCGGGACGGGTCGCGCTCCCCAATTCAACCGAGCGTCCGTCCCTGCGCCCCGGAGATTGGGCGCGCAGCGCAGCCCCGGCTTCCGTCCCGGTGGGACGCCCGAGCATAGCCCGGCGTTTCAACGCCGGGACCAAGCCCGGAACCACACGAGTCCCGAAGGGACGGCTGAGAGTCGGGAAAACAATCGCCCACACGCCGCCGATTCAGCCGTCCCTTCGGGACTCATCTCCCCCGGCCCGTGAACCTATTTTCGGATGTCCCTTCGGGACAAACGGACGGCGGGACTCAATCCCACAAATACCGTGCGTCGAAACGGGATCGCTCCCTGCCCTCGACCATCCTTCGCCTGGCCTTTGGGTTTGGCCCCCAACCGGAAGCCCTCGAACGTGGGGCGGGCGTGTTCCTCACGGCTCCCGAGCGTGCTCGACAGAAAACACGCAATCGTCATTCTCCGTCCCACCATGAAACTGACCTTGATGGCCGTGTGGCGTTTCCATTTGCACCGGGCGACTCGGAAGCCCCTCTCCCCGCTCGTAACTCGCGAGGCGTGGGAGTGGAACTGGATCGGCGCAAGCCGTTTCTTCCTGCCGGTAATTCTGCTCGCTGCCCTAGCGATCCATGGAGCCGCGCAGGACCGGCTCAAGTCGATGCCGGGCTACGAGCGTTACGAGCGCGTGACCCGGCAGATGACGAACGTCTTCACGTCTGGCGCGTTGAATGTGACGTGGCGGGATGGTGGAAAGGCGTTGGAGTATCAACACGGGGGGCAGCGTTTCCGCTACGACATCGCCACACGCATGGCGGTTCTCTTGACGAACGCGGTGGTGGCGAAGACCAACGCTGCGCCTTCCACGCCCACGAACAGTGCGGTGAGCAGCACGAGCAACCCATCGCGCCGTTCGTCGCGCACCCAGGGGGATCGCGAGCGGCCCGAGCGTGGGCGGCAGTTCATCAATGCCACTTCGCCGGACGGCAAGTGGAAGGCGTTTTATCGCGAACGCAACTTGTGGTTGAGCGCGACGAACAGCACCAATGCCCTCGCCCTCACCACCGACGGCAGCGAGAAGTCGCGGGT
>JAYVWQ010000610.1:0-1782 GCA_043785945.1 Akkermansia sp. | reverse complement strand
TCAGTGGTGCCCTGCAGACTCCAATACTCCCCGGCCGCATGCACGGCCCAGACGAACCAGCGGCTCCCCAAGACCGTGTTCGTGCGCACTACATGGACCTGCACGAATTTCGGATTGATGGGTGGTAACTCAGCCGCCCGGACTGGGGCCAAACCCAAAAAACCGAACACGACCAGCATGAGCATCAGTGTCCGGTGCTTGGGCACAACCAATTCCGTAATTCGCTTTGGGTCAAACATTTGGGTCACGCACAGCAATAACATGTCCTCGCCGTCGGCACAATGGGCCGCGCATGTCCATCTTTACCGCCCCGGTTTCAACTCACCGGGATGAGGGAGACGCGCTCGTTTTGATCATTGCGCGTGATGCCTTGGGCGCGCGGGTCGAGCGTGAGCACGCCATCGACCAGGAAGGAATAGCGATGATGCCCGTGCTTGAGTTCCACCGTCTTGAACCACGCGCCATCGGTCTGTTTTTGCATCGGGTGGGAGTGGGGATTCCACTGGTTAAAGTCGCCGACCAGCGCCACCGACTGAGCCTGGGGCGCGTTACAAATGAAATTGGTGGCCCGCATGTTATGCACGGTTTGCCGACCGTAGCCCGTGTTTCTGGGAATCATACTTTCGTGTTCAGAGTCGTCTGCTAGATGAATTAATCAACCGAGGAGATTTTGCAAAATGGTCCGCGCGGCCCGGCGCACTTCTTCGGATTGGGCTTCCAAGGCGCAATACTGCCCGGCCCAGCCGGGACGGGACTGATGGGCCTCCCGCCAGAGAGATTTGAGCACGCGCTCGATGCGCTCGACCTGTTGCAGGGCCGAGGCGAAGGACTCCCGCCCTTCCGGCACGTCGGAGATATGGCCGACGAAGAACTGGCTGATGTGTTTTTTCTCCGTCACGGCCTGGAGCAGCATGACCACGGTCTGCTCGTAGGCGTACCAGCGGCGTTGCAGGGCCTGGCCGAGGAAACCGTGGCGCACGGCAAAAAACTCGGAACGCGGACGCTCGGTGTACTGGCGGATTTCCTGGGCGGCGGCGGGGAACCAGTTGTAGAGCAGCGCGAAGGTGCCGTAGGTGTCGATGATCTGTTTGGAGTTATTGTGGTCGGTGGCGATTTCGCCGATGCACATGTCCTGCTCCAACTCCACGCAAATCTCCGGCAGGTCGTGCAGTCGTCCGAGCACTTCCTGGCCGACGGGCGTGCCATAGTTAAAGTCGCCGGGGATGAGCCAGTACACGTCGTTGGCCGCACCGCTTTCGTAAGCCGCTCCCAAGCCCGAGCACCACATTTGGCAGGTGTCCACGCACCACGCATCCAGGATGTCAGAATGTTGGACCACGGTGGTCTTGCGGAAATCGAGGTAGTGCTTGTGCCCCGCGCTCGCGTAATGCGTCTTGCGGTCAATGACGGTCAGCGGCCGGGCGTAAGTCTCCCGCTCGCCGTCGAGCCGCGCGATCAAATCGTAAAGCGGCTTCAAGTCCGAGTCGTCCTTGGGCTGGTGAAACGGATAGATGATGACGGGGTGGATTTTACCCGGCGCGGCGGCGGATTTTTTCCGCGCCGACTTCACCTGCGGTTTGCTTGTTCCCGGGGCTGAGGTGGTCATGCGCGGATAATTACCGAACCGGGAAAAATGCCAAGCGATTTGGCGCGGGCAGCTTGGAACGGGGGCATCTCGATGTTGTTCTGCAATCATATTGCCCCCACTGAAGGTAGGAAATATTTCTCACGCCAAGTCCGCGAAGGGCGCAAAGGGTAGAAAATCTTTTCCCTTTGCGCCCT
>JAYVWQ010000609.1:0-5327 GCA_043785945.1 Akkermansia sp. | reverse complement strand
GGACTCAAGTGCAGCGCGCGCGCCACGTCCTTCGTGCTCTGGCCGCGGCCGAGCAATTGGAAGACTTCAAATTCCCGGTCGGACAGTTTCTGGATGGGCGAGTTGGACCCGCGCGGGCGGCGGCCGGTCAAGGCGTCGAGCAGTCGCGCGGACATTTGTGGACTGACATACGGTTGCCCGGTCAGCACGAGGCGGATGGCCTCGACCACTTTCACCGCCCCGGCATCTTTCATGAGGTAGCCTTGGGCTCCGGCGCGCAAGGCCCGCTCCGCATAGAGCATCTCGTCGTGCATGGAGAGCACGAGCATGGGCAGCTTCGGCAGCATGGCGTGGACGTCCTTGAGGAACTCGATGCCGCTGCGGCCGGGCATGGTCATGTCCGTCACCATCAGGTCCGGCTTTAACTGCGGCAGCAGGGACATCGCTTCGGCGGGGTTGCCTGCTTCGCCGCAGACGGCCAGGTCCGCCTGCCGGTTGATGATGGACGCCAGTCCCTCCCGCGTCATGGGGTGATCGTCCACCAACAGAATCCGGCGCTGGGCTGCGGGGGCGGTGCCGCTGGGCTGGGGGGCCGGGCGCGCCGGCCCTGCTTTCGTCGGAAGAACGGCAGGCTTTTTCGTACTCATATTTTTTTCCTTAAAGTGCAGGTGATGCGCGCCCCTTTGCGCGGGCCAGACTCGATGGACAGGCTGGCCCCGATCATCTCGGCGCGGTAGCGCATGACGTTGAGGCCGAGGCCGCCATGCTCGCCAGGGGCCGCCGGCATGGCGCGACCGTTGTTTTCCACGAGCAATTCAATCCCGTCGGTCCGCTCGGACAGAGTGATCTCAATCTTCCGGGCCGGGCCGTGTTTCAGGGCGTTGTTCACCGCCTCTTGCGCGATGCGGTAGAGGTGCGTGGCCGTGGTGACATCCTGGATCAGCACCGGCGGTTCGCCGTGGAAGCGGCACTGCACTCGGGGCAGCCGGCTCGTGCTGGCGGCCAGTTCGGCCAGGCCCCGCATCAACCCGTCTCCCTCCAGCGACACCGGGGCCAGGCTGTGCGAGATGAGGCGGGCTTGCGTGACCGTTTCGCGCAGTTCGTAGTTTAAGCGGGTGGCCTGTTGGGCGAGGGCCGGCCGCTGGCCGTGCAAGTCTTCCGCCAGACTGTGGCTTAACATTTCCAAGGCGGTGAGCCGCTGGCCCAATCCATCGTGCAGGTCGTAGCCGAATTTGCGCTGCTCGCGATCGCTGATGGCCAGGATTTCACTCTCGAGACGCTTGCGCTCCATGAACTGCCCGATCTGGCTGCCCACGCTGGCGAAAACTTCCAGGAGGTCGGCATCCGGCTCGGTCACGCGGTGGGCCAGGAACGCCATCACCCCCAGCGTGTCGTGATGGAGAACGATGGGGAAGGCCACGGCCGAGCGCAGTCCGGCTCGCGCCGCCAGATCCTTGCGGGCGAAGTGCGGGCAGTGCGCGATGTCAGGAATCCAGTCCGGCTGGCGGGTCTTGAAGACGCGCCCCGGCAGACCTTCAAACCTCGAGAAGGAAAGTTTCAGGCTCTGCTGCACAAAGGTGGCAATCTTTTTGCCCGGCCCCTGCCAGGCCTGGGCCAGACGGAGTTGCTCTGAATCATCCGCCACTTTCCAAAATTCGCCCACGTCCCAGTGAAAGGTTTCCGCCACCGTTTGCAGCAGTTGGGGAATGACCTCGGCCAGCGAGAGGGAAGCGGAGAGCAAGCGGGCCGTCTCGTAATGCAAGCGCCGCCGCAGTTCATCGCGCTTGGCTTCGGTGATGTCTTCGGCCACCCCGGCGATGCGCTGGACCTTTCCAGACGAGTCCCGGACCGGGAAACCACGGTCGTGGATCCACCGCTCGGCCCCGTCCGGGCGGAGGATGCGGTACTCCACATCGTATTCGCCGCTCGCCTGCTTGGTCGCGACCGCTTTGGTCAAAGCCGGGCGGTCCTGGGGATGAATCGCGTCAATCCAGGTGCGCGGTGCGGCGTAGAGCGACTGGCAACTGCGCCCCCAGATGCGCTCATAGGCGGGGCTGATGTAGAGCATCTTGTTCTTGTCCACCGTGGTCATCCAAAAGACCTGGTCAATCGTCTCCGTCACCTGGCGGAACCGTTCCTCGCTGGCCCGCAGCCGCGCCTCGCTCTGGCGCCGCGCCGCATTGATCGCCTCCAACTGCGCCGTCCGGTCTTGCACGCGCTGTTCGAGGGTTTGGTTGAATTGCCGGACCTCCTCCTCGGCCCGCCGCCGTCCGGTGATGTCCTCGACCATCGCAATGTGGTAATTAACCGCCTCCCCCGTCGAGCGTAGGCCGGACACGGTCAGGTTCACCCACACGACCGAGCCATCGGGGCGGAGCAACCGCTTCTCCATGGAAAAGCTGAGAATGAGACCCCGCTTCATGTGTTCCATCTGCTCCAAGTCCGGAGCCAAATCATCCGGATGCGTGATGGCCATGAAGGTGGTGGCCAGCATTTGCGCGGAGGTCATGGCCATGAGATCGCAGTAACGCTGATTGACCCGGATGAACCGCCCGGTGCTGGTCTCGATGAGACCGACGCCGACCGCCGCCTGCTCGAAGATGGCCCGGAAGCGCGCTTCACTGGAACGCAGGGATTCATTGGCGAACTCCAGCTCGGCGGTGCGCGCCTCGACCCGCTCTTCGAGGGACGCATTGAGCCGGCCAATCTCCTCCTCCGCCCGCTTGCGCCCGGTGATGTTGACATGCGAGATGACGGCTCCGCCCTGCGTGGCGGGCAACGGGGTGACGGACATGAAAAACCAGCGCCGTTCGTCGGGCGAGTGGCAGGCGTATTCCATCTGGAAGCTGGCTTGGGTCCCGGCCAGCACGCTTTCGAGGCCCGCCCCCGCCTCCCTCGCCTCGGAATCAGGAACGCCCTTCTGGCAGACCGAGAGATAGTTGATGCCCACGCCCGTATGGGAAAAAGTGGTGTCGCCATTCGCCCGGGCGAAGCGGTTCCAGGCCTCGTTGACCGCGATGACCAGGCCCGTCTGATCCACCACGGCGATGTGCGCGCTCAAGGCCCCAAGGATGCCCCGGTTCAATTCCGTGGCGGCGCGCACGGCCTCCTCCGTTGCTTGCCGAGCCGTGAGATCGATGAGGGGCGCCCGCTCCATGGCCTCCAAGCACTCCCTCAACTCCGCCTTCGTCATCCCCTCATGTTTTTTCATGGCCGTTGGCTTTGTTCATCCCGTTCAACAGCGAAGCCTCTGCCGACCTGGCCCGCCGACCACCTAAGCACGCGAACGGGCAAAGATCCCCCGCTGCTGCCGTCCCCGCCATCCGACACCCCGGGGACACGACTGATGTGGCACCTAAATCCGCCCCTTGTCGAGTCCGAGAAAATACCGCCCGGCCCGGTGGCGCTCCTGCGCCGACGAAAAAATTCCACCCGCCCGCAGCCTTCCAGACCAAATGGCAAATCCGTCCGCACCATTTCGATGGTCGGCGCTTGCTCGGAAGCCCGGCCCTGGCCTGGCCCGGCGGGCAGACGAGAAGCAAACGATTTCACCCACTGTCGCCGCTGCGCTCCCCCAAGAAAAAGCGGCGGTCCGAAGACCGCCGCCCAACCAATCACCTCAACCAAATTAATTCCGCTTCCGCGCGCGCTCGATCACGACTTCGGCACGATCCAGATGTTCTGGTAGAAGACCGGATTGCCATGTCCCTGCAATTGGATGCTGCCGCCGCTGGCGTCTTCCTTCTTGCCTCCGCCAGTCGAGCCTTTGATCTCGGCGCGGTCGTGGATGAGCACGCCGTTGTGTTTCACGGTGATGACGGCGTTCCTCGTCTTCTTGCCGGCGTCATCGAATTGGGCCGCCGTGAAATCGATGTCGTAGGTCTGCCAGGTGAGCGGTGGGTAGCACATGTTCACGGACGGTTTGAGTTGCGTGTAGATGCCGCCGCACTCGTTGTTCTCGCCCTTCAAGCCAAATGAATCGAGCACCTGCACTTCGTAGCGGTCCTGCATGTACACACCGCTGTTGCCGCGCTCCTGTCCGCGACCCAGCGGCTTGAACGGCAGGAGAAACTCGCAGTGGAGCGTGTAGTTGGTGAACTGCTGTTTCGTTTTTGATCCGGACGCGAGCAGGTGGCGCTCGTCCAAGTGACCGCCCGGCCAGGCCTCCGCGCCCGTGCCGTCGAAAAGCACGACCGCGCCGGCCGGTGGTTTCAAGCCGAGCGTCGGACTTTTGCGCGAAACCTTCTCCATCGTCCACGGGCCACCCGCATCGCTCTTGATGCTGATTTTTCCGGCGACGAGTTCGGCGCGATAATTGTTCGTGCTCACGAAAACAATTTTGTCGCCCTCGCGCAGGCCGTTGATCTCCTGCTTGAATTCTTTGTCCCAGCCATCGCCGGGCAGGCCGCCCTTGTAGCTCACCATGCGAAATTTGTTTTCGCCCAGTGCGATGACCTGCGCGCCGCCCCAGTCGTTTTTGTATTCGCCCTGATCGACATAATCCTGACCGGCCTTCGCCGCATCCGTGAACGTCTCGGCCACGGGTTTCGGTTTGGCAGCGGCGGCGTCTTTGGGTTTTTCATCCGCCGCAAAAACAGCGGCGGCCAGCGTGAGCGGAAGCAAGGTGAACCATTTCATAATTTCAGTGATGCGGCTTTCGACGGCGCAGGCCGGGAAAAATTCGCGGCGAGTTCAACCCGCGCAACTCAAGGCCGGGGTGTGGAGTCGCGCGAAGGACGCGAAGGGAGCGAGGATCGGAGAAATTTGGAGACCGGTCAGTGCTCCATGATGGTGAGTCTTTGGGCATAGAATTTATCTGTTCCACCCTTCGCCTTCTTCGCTTCCTTCGCGAGACATCTTTTTTGCCCCCACTCCACCGCCATTTTCTTATCCCCACCCTGCGAACAACTCGCGAAACGACCCCGTTTTCCTCGGCTTTTTCACAACTTTTCCCTGTGAAAAACTCGCCGGTAATCGCCGAGTAACTTTCCTCTAAAAAATTCTTGCTGGCCCCATATATGGTGCTAGCGTCTCTGTCGCTCCCACGTAATGGTGGGTGTTTGACGGCTGCGAAGCCGGGGAACACTCGCTAAAACAGGGACAAATCGCTCCGACTGGGCATCTGATTGCCAGGGCCGGGCCGAAACGCAGCCAAACTCTAAACTTAAAAGAATACCGCCATGATCGACGCACGCGAAGAACTCGTCTCATCTGCTCAATCCAAGTCGTCGCGCCGCTCAGGTGCGACTGCTCCCACCCGCGCCGGTAAATCCGCCGCTGCGGCCAAGAAGACCATGAAGTTTGAACGCATCTTTAGCGACGCGAAGGTCAAGCCCTTCGACCAGCTC
>JAYVWQ010000608.1:0-3205 GCA_043785945.1 Akkermansia sp. | reverse complement strand
AGACGGCGACGGGGCAAGGCCCGCAGAGGTGAACAAGATTGCAGCCATTGAATCGGCGCTCTGCTGCTTCGTGAGCGGGCTGCTGGCGCTGCTCCCGATCCTCGGAATGGGTTTTACCGTGGTGGCGTTCATGTATTACCGGAAGTGTTCCATCCTCTCGCGCCAAGGCTGGAATCCGGCGCAACGCTACGCGCTTCTGGGTCTCATCTTCGCCCTGATTGGTCCCGCGATCAGCCTCGGGGCGTGGTGGATGATTCTCTACCGTTTCAAGGACGAACTCCGAGGCTGGTGGTAGCCATCCATCAAGCCGGCGGACCGAAGGATGAAACTCGATCGGGGGAAAATAAAAACCGCGCGAGCCAAAGCCCGCGCGGTTTTTGAAAATTGGAAAGCCTGCTTAGGCCGTCTTGGTCTGCTGGTCCTTTTTCCAAGTGCGCTTGGGGGCCTTGGTCACGAGACCCTTCTTGATGGCGCTGGCCGTGACCCGGATGTAGCGGACTTCGCCGTTAATCAGAGCTTTGACGCGCTGAAGGTTCGGGAAAAAGCGGCGCTTGGTGATCGCGGTGACGTGCGTGCCGATGCCGCCTTTTTTCTTCGCTTTACCACTGCGCCAAATGTGGCTGCCCTTGATGGGGCCAACGCCGGTCAATTCACAAATCCGTGCCATAAAAAATCCTGTTTTTTTGATTTAAGGAGCGCGAAAGTTAGCAGCGCGCCCTTTCGTAGCAAGAAGTTATTTCGGAAAATGGCTTGGTAAAAACTTTCTCGGAGGGGGAAAGATTTGGCGACCCTACCGGGATTCGAACCCGGGCAACCTCCGTGAAAGGGAGGTGTCCTAACCACTAGACCATAGGGTCGTCCGTCCAAGAGGGGCGGAATATAAGCAGCGACTCCCCGGTGTCACGCGAAATTTTCCCGCGCTACAAAATCACTGCGACGGCCGCGGAATTTTGCTCTACTGCGGCCATGCCAGTGCCAGTCATCAGCGTGGAACAGATGCGCGCATGGGAACGCGCCACCTGGGCCACGGGCCAGACGGAGTCCGCCGTCATCGCCCGCGTGGGCGAGGGTCTCGCGCGTCACGCGCTCGCACTCACCCAGCCCGCCGACACGATTCTCCTGCTCGCGGGCCAGGGTCACAACGGCGATGACGCGCGCGCGATGGCAGCGCATCTGTCGGGTCGGGTGGTGGAACAAATCAACGTGCTTGAGCCTAGCCTGGCGTTCACGGAATTGGATGCGGCGCTGCAACGCCAGCCTGCGTTGATCGTGGACGGACTCTTCGGTCTCGGGCTGACGCGGGCATTGAGCAAGGAATGGCAGCAACTGGTTCGGCGCGTGAATGAATGGCGCGGTCCAGTGCTGGCGGTGGACCTGCCGTCCGGTCTCGACGCGGACACGGGAAAGCCTTGGCCCGAGTCCATTCGCGCCACGTTGACGGTGACGGTGGGAGCACCGAAGCGTGGTTTACTCGCGCCGACTGCGGCGGCTTTCGTGGGGCGGCTGGAGGTCATTAACGACGTGGGACTCGTCCCCTGCCCTTCCCCCAGCGACTTGCAATGGACTTTAGCTGATGATTTCCGGGATTGGCCACCCACGCGTCCGACGGATGGACACAAAGGAACATTCGGCCACGTCGGTATTGTCGCGGGCAGTTTAGGTTTTCACGGGGCAGCCCTGCTGGCGGCGCGCGGGGCGCAACGGGCGCGCCCTGGGCTGATTACTTTGCTCCCGCAGGAAAAGATTTACGCGCCCGTGGCGGCGCAACTTCAGGCCGTGATGGTGCAGCCGTGGCGCGAAGGTCTGGAATTTTTAAAATTCAGCGCCGTGCTGTTTGGGCCGGGGCTGGCGGCGCAAAATCTGCCGCGCGATATACGACAGACTTTGCAAACACTCTGGCAAACCTCACCCGCACCGCTCGTCGTGGATGCCAGCGCACTCGAATGGTTGCCGGAGACATCGGGAACCCTGCCCGGTCTGCGCGTCCTCACCCCCCATCCCGGCGAGGCGGCACGGTTGCTCGGGGTCACGACGGATATGGTGCAACAGGATCGCCCTGCGGCTTTGCGCGCGCTGTCGCGGCGATTCGGGAATGCTTGGATCGTGCTCAAGGGACGGCACACGCTGGTGGGACGTGCGGAGGGCGAGATATTCGTGAACAGTTCGGGCAACAATGGACTGGCCCAGGGAGGGAGCGGCGATTTGCTGGCGGGCTACCTCACGGGCTGGCTCGCGCAACCGGCGGTGCTGAGTGATCCGCTGATGGCATTGCGCTACGCGGTCTGGGAACACGGGGCGGCGGCGGATCGACTTGGCACGCGGCGCGGGAATTGGATCGTGGAGGAACTGGCCGAGGAGTTGGGAGCCGCCGCGCCTCGACGATGACCGCCGCGCGGATTGATAATTAACCCCGGGCGAGCGCCCGCGCGGCCTTTTTCCTTCCGTTGCGCGAAGTGCTTTGTTAATCACACCCCACCATGATTTTGAGATGTGCAGTGTGGCTGTTGTGCCTGGTCGGCTGGCCGTTGCTGGCCCAGACGACTGTGACCCTCAAGCTGGAGGACGGCGGCACGGTGGCGGGCCGGGTGATTTCCTTCAAGGATCAGTATGTGCAGTTGGCCACCGATTCCGGCGGGGGCGCGGCGGTCTATACCAACGTGTCCTGGGCGCGGCTCTCGCAGGCCAGTTTGCAGCAACTTGCCGCGAACCGTTCCGCCGCGCCGTACGCGACCATCTTTCTCGACCCGCCTCCGCAGGAAAAGTCCACCGTCACGGCCAAGAAAATCACCATTAAAGAACCGCCCCGTCTGAACCGTCCCCGGGGCGGCAGCCTGTTTGCCTCGCCGGTGATGCTCATGGTGCTGCTCCTGGTTTATGCGGCCAATGTTTATGCCGGTTACGAGATCGCCATCTTCCGGCAGTGGCCACCCGCGCTGGTGGCGGGACTCGCGGCCGTGCTGCCGTTCCTCGCGCCGATTATTTTTCTCGCCCTGCCCACGCGCCGGCATCACGTCGAGGAAGCCCCCGTCGAGCATGAGCCTATTCCCTTGCAAGAAGCCCCGGCCGTGATGGAGGAAGCCGCGCCCGTGTCGGATCAGCCCACCGGGCCAGTCCTGCCCGCCGCCGTCGTTTACGCGCGCGGCCAGTTCACCTTCAACCGCCGCTTCTTTGAAACTAAGTTTGCCGGTTTCCTGAAAATGGTCCC
>JAYVWQ010000607.1:0-20952 GCA_043785945.1 Akkermansia sp. | reverse complement strand
CGCCCGTCGTCGCGGTAGCGCAGCGTTACAGTGTCGAGCAACTCCGGCTTCTCGCCCAGCGTGTCGAAGTCAATCGTCAGACAGAAGGGCGTGCCGGCTTCATCCTGGCGCGCGTAGCGGCGGCCGATGGAACCGCCGTCGTCGAAGAACACGTTCATGTGCGGGCGCAGCAGGTCGCGCACGGCTTGCGCTTTCTTCACGAGGTCGGGCTTGTTCTTGAGCAGCGGCAGCACCGCCACTTTGATCGGCGCGACGCGGGGATGAAATTTCAGCGTGACGCGCGTCTCGCTCTTGCCCTTGTCATCCGTGTCCGTGACTTCGGTAAAGGCGTTGCAGATGAGCGCGAGGATGAGCCGGTCCACGCCCGCCGAAGGCTCGATGACGTGCGGGATGTACTGCCCCTTGGCCAATCCGTTGGCGTCCTCGGTGGCGGACTTCGAGGCCGGCTCGGCGGCGATGCCCGACTTGAGCATGTAGCTCTTGCGGCTCTCGTAATAGCGCCGCCAGAGTTCGTCCTGCCGCGCCTTGTCGAGTTTGCCCCAGGCCAGGCGCAGTTCCTCGTCGAAGACGCCCATCTGCTTGCCGGAGAAACGCGCGTGCTGACTCAGGTCGTAATCACTGCGCGCCGCGATGCCTTCCAGTTCGTCGCCGGTCACGTTCCCCTGCTCGTCCTTTTTGCTGAAGGGGAACTTGAAGAGAATGTCCACCGTGGCCCGCGCGTAGTGCGCCAGTTCCTCCGGCGTCTGCACATGGAAGCCGAGCGTTTCGCGCGAGAGGCCGATGCCCTCGTAGAAGCACACGCGCTCCTCGACCCAGTAACGATGCCAGGCCTGCCAGCCCCAGTTGGGCTGCGGCTCGCCGGGATGCCCCTGCTCCGGCACCGTCAGCACCGAGCCGTGGATCGCATCAATCACCTCGTCGGGCTTGATGAAGAACTCCAGCTCCATCTGCTCGAACTCGCGGGAGCGGAAGGTGAAGTTGCGCGGCGTGACTTCGTTGCGGAACGCCTTGCCGACCTGCGCGATGCCAAACGGCACTTTCACGCGCGACGAGTCGAGGACGTTCTTGAACTGGGCGAAGATGGCCTGAGCGGTTTCGGGGCGGAGGTAGGCGATGTTCTCGTCGGACTGAATCGGCCCGACGTAGGTTTGGAGCATGAGGTTGAAGGGGCGTGGTTCCGTAAGCAGTGAGCCGTTTTCAGGATTAAATCGAGTCGAGTTCTCAACTTTTTCCATTTGCTCATCAATTAAGACCGCCCCTTTCACTCCACGCTGCTCGTAAAACTGAGTGGCAACCTTTCTGGCTGACTCTGGTGGCTTACCCGGTTGCAATAGCACAGCAAAAGAATCATTGGAATGTGCAACCCCCGCGTAACTGCCGAGTTGCTTAACAATCCATTTCGCCCCTTCGCGAACAGCTTCGTCTGGGTGATCCAAGTATTTCGATTCCAGCTTCCCCGAAATTTCTAACCAAAATTCAGTTGGATTAGTTGGAGCTATCGCCATTACAGCCGCATGCTTTTCTGCGGAACGCTCTTTAAGTTGTTCCAGAATTACCAAAAAAGTGTGCAAGCACACGGCACCTGCATAACGAAAGACCGTTCCGCTCTGCGCCTCGATCTGATCCGCCCGAAACCGTTTCTTCGTCAGCAGGCAGTCGCACATCGGATCACTGAACGTGTCCACATGGCCGGACGCGCGCCAGATTTGCGGGGCCATGATGATGGTCGCTTCGAGGCCCACCACGTCGTCGCGGTGCCGGGTCATGGTGTGCCACCAGAGTTCCTTGACGTTGCGCTTCAGCTCCGCGCCGAGGGGGCCGTAATCCCAGAAGCCGTTGATGCCGCCGTAGATTTCCGACGACTGGTAAATGAACCCCCGGCGTTTGCACAGGGAGACAATCTTCTCCATCAACTCGTTTTGCTTCGGTTCGGCCATATTTGAAAGTCGCGCAGTGTTCGGGACGGGCGGAACAGTGTCAAGGCGGTGCCCGGCGCGGGAGGGACGTGCAAGGTAGGGCGCGTCGCTCCGCGCGCGCCGCAGGATCGGAGAGACATGGTCGAAGCACCAGAAACTTCACCGGCACGAAACGTCCACCGCCCCCGGTCGTTTCCACGCCTCACCCCGGCGCGCGCGGAGCGACCCGCCCTACCAGCGCAGCGTGAGCAACACCACCCAACCCGACCCTTACTTCACTTCGCCCCGCCCTTGGCCGCATCCGCCGCGCGCCAGAGATACCAGGCCGCCGCTGTGCGGTGCGGACGCCAGCGTTCGCCGTGGGCCAGCAGCTCTTTGGGCTTCGGCATTTCCGGGAGACCATAGGCGTGGCGGAAACCGCTGCGCACCCCGAAGTCATCGGCGGGCAGCACGTCAGTGCGACCGAGTTGAAAGATGAGCAGCATCTCCACCGTCCACTGCCCCACGCCGCGCACGGCGGTGAGGCGGGCGATGATTTCCGCATCGTCGAGCTGGGTGATGACGCGCGAGGCGGGCACGGTGCCGTCGAGCGCCTTGGCCGCGAGGTCGCGCAGCGCGGCGACCTTGGCGCGGGAAAAACCGGCGGCGCGAATCGCGTCGTCGTCCACGCGCTCCAGGTCTTGGGGCCGGGGAAACCGGCGTCCGGGAAACAGCTTGATGAAGCGCCCGAGAATCGTGTCCGCCGCCGTGCCATTGAGCTGCTGATGCGCGATGGCGCGGGCCAGTGATTCGAAGGGCGAGCGCCGCAGCTTCGGCTGCAAGGCGAGCGGCCCGTGGGCGCGCATCAAGCGGCGCATCACGGGGTCAAGCCGGGCGAGTGCAAGATGGGAGGGTGGATTCATAATCAGATGCTTCAATGGTGGCAGAGGGGAACTCAGCCTTCAACGTCCGGATCCACTGCGCGTGTAATGAGAAGCCGAGCGCGCGGGCTTGTCTCCCTCTCCCCTCAACGGGGAGAGGGCCGGGGTGAGGGGTGATTGCACCCAGACGCTTCTCTTTCCAAAATCACGCCGCGAGACGAACCACCCCTCACCCTCAATTCCTCTCCCCGTTGAGGGGAGAGGGAAGCCAGAAATAGGGCTGCTCATTTCGCATCGCCTTTTTCGGCTTCCGCGCCCACCGAATCGAGCAACTCACCGGACCGCGCGCTGAGGAAAATTTTGAGTTCGCCCGCCGCCTTGCCGCCGAAGCCGGGCACCCCGGCGATGTCCTCCAGCGTGGCCAGGCGGAGGCGCTGCACGGAGCCGAACTTTTTCAGCAGCGCGGCCTTGCGCCGGTCGCCCATGCCGGGGAATTCGTCGAGGATGCTCTCGGAAATCTTCTTCACGCGAAGCTGCGCGTTGTAGCTGTTGGCCACGCGATGCGACTCGTCACGAATGCGCTGGAGAAGTTTCAGCGCGTTGTTGTCGTGCGAGAGACGCAGCGGCTCCTTCGCGCCGGGGAAATAAATTTCCTCGAACTCCTTCGCGAGTCCGATGATGGGGATGTGCGAAAGACCGAGCTTCTCTAACTCGGTGCAGGCGGCGTTGAGCTGGCCCTTGCCGCCGTCGATGACGATGAGGGAAGGGAGATTCGTAGCAGCCGACGTGAGGAGGCTCTGACTTTCCGACGGTTCAGATGGAGCCTCCTTACGTCGGCTGCTCCGAGGATTGATCAGCTCGCGCAACTCCTCCACCAGCGGACGGTCCTCCTCGTTCTCGCGCGCCGTGTCGCCCTTCCCTTCGCGCAGGAGCCGCGCGTAACGCCGGCGCACGGCCTCGGCGATGCAGGCAAAATCATTCTGCCCCGTGACCGACTTCATCTTCATGCGCCGGTAGTTGGCGCGGTCCGGACGACCGTTGCGAAAGGCCACGACCGAGGCCACGGCGAAGGTGCCGCTGATGTTTGAGATGTCGAAGCCCTCGATGCGCACCGGCGGCGCGGGCAGATTGAGCGCCTGGCCGAGCAACAGGTTGTCGCGCTCCGGCATCACGGAGACAGGCAGGTTCCACGGCGTGCGCTCGAAGCGCGTGTTCTTCTTCGTGGTGTGGCGCAGCGCCTCGATAGAGTCGCGCAGGGAAGCAGCCTTCTCATAATCCTGGGAGCGCGAAGCCAGGTGCATCTCCGTTTCCAAGTGCGTCTCCATCTCCGCGCACTGACCGGAAAGGAAGTCGCCCGCCGCCGCCACCTGCTCCTTGTATTGCTCCAGCGTGACGTTGCCCACGCACGGCGCGGTGCAGAATTTCAGATGCCCGTAGAGGCAGTGCTTGTAATCCGCCTCGGTGGGCGTGAGCGGACGGCAGCCGCGCAGATTGAACTGCCGGCGCATGAGCAGCAGCGTGTTGCGCAGCGCGCCCGCGTTTGGAAACGGCCCGAAGTAACGCGCGCCGTCGTCCTGCTTCATCCGCGTCAGGCTGAAGCGCGGGATGGGGTCGTTCGGGTTCACCTTCACGAGCAGGAAGTTTTTGTCGTCGCGAAAGCTGATGTTGTAGCGGGGCTGGAAGTCCTTGATCAGCTTGCCTTCGAGCAGCAACGCCTCCGGCTCGCTCCGCACCACATGCACGTCCAGATCGCAGATGGCCTCGACGAGGGCGTTGAGCTTCAAGTCCCAGCCCATGCGGCGCGAGGGATGAAAATACTGCGACACGCGCTTGCGCAGATCGCGCGCCTTGCCCACGTAAATGACGCGCCCGAAGCGGTCCTTCATGAGATACACACCGGGCCGGTGGGGCAACTGCGAGAGCTTGTCACGAATGGTGTCGTTCACGGGCACGGGCGGAAGATCGCGAACCGTTTCTCCGTTTGCAACCCAAGTGATGCGAAGGGCTGGCAACCTTGCAAACATCCCATCGAAGGAGAGGCACTTGGTCAGGTTTTTACAGTTTGCCTTCGTCCCGGTGGCGACGGGAGGGTGGTGGCTCCACGCTGCGCGATGGCGCTTCCTGGCCGGCGGGGCCGACGGAGGTGAAGGCGCACCGATGTCGGGCGCGCTGGTCTATTGGGCTGGCACTGCCCATGATTCTTTGAAGTCTTCCGGCCATTCGGCGCGGTCTTAAATCTCGCGATCTTAAAAAATCCGGTTGGGCGTCACCGACACCAGCAATGTGTTGGCATGGGCCGTCGCTTTGCAAATGCACAATGGCCCCACCGGAGGCGGGCAAAATCAAAGCCTCTTCACCCGGATGTTCTTGTACTTGACCACGCTCTTCGGGTCGTGGGCTTGGAGGGCGAAGGTACCCTGGCCGAACTTGCGGGCGAAATCCGTGCCCGCCTGAACGCCGGGCGGCTCGGTGTATTCCAGCACCGTCTGGCCATCGATCTTCACGGTGACGGTTTTGCCCTTCACGATGATGTGCTGCGTCCACCACTGGTTGTCTTTCGCGGGCGTGGTGCCGACCTTGGCCACGCCGTAAATGCTGCCGGTCTTGACCCAGTCGGTGTGGGTGACGTTGACCTGGCACTCGAATCCGGCCTGGGGCCAGCCGCTCGTCTGATACTTGGTGTGGAAGTAAATGCCGCCGTTGGAGCCAGGCTCAGTCATCACGTCCACCTTCATCTCGAAGTCCTTGAAGGGCTTCTCGTCGCCCACGTAGAAGGCGTGGGAGCGGTTGCCCTGGGCCACCAACATGCCGTCCTCAATGCGCCAGGACTTGGCGTCGGCGTCGCCGAGTTTCCAGCCGTTCATGGTCTGGCCGTCGAAGATTTTGACGAAACCCGCCTCGCTGTCAGCGGCGCGCAGGGTGAGCAGGGCGAGACCCAGAAAAAGTGCGGTGGATAAAATGCGTTTCATAAAGGCAGTGGACGACAGAGGCGGGGGTGAATTCAAGACTGATTCACCAGAAGCGTGTGGTTGAAAGTGGCGACCCACATCGCACGACGCGCCCATTTGAATCGCACTTCCCCCCTCTCGCAGATATATTTTTTCGCCTCGTGATGCCACCCGCTACGTGCTTTCACCTAGGCCGCGCGGAGCTTTTACGGACGGGGACGGCATGCAGAGTACCAATTGTGGACTGTCACGTTTTGGAACCTAATGTCGGAAGCATGAAGAAGGACACGATCAACGGATGGAGTGCGCAGGCCAAGGCCTGGGCGCTGCTGTCATGCTGCTGGCTCATCGTGGCGTCCCCGGTGGGCATCGCGGTCACGATCCCGGCCTTCGCTCCGGTGCAGCATCAGTTGACGAATGACGCGGCGACGCTGTCCAGCCTGACGAATCCCACCCCGGTTCAGCGCGCGCTCTTGAAGAAACTGGTCAAGGCTTGCGGCGTGGCGACCAATGCGACCATCGCCGACGGCAAGGCACTGGGCCAGTTGAACACTCAGTTGCGCAAACAGGCCGGCTACCCGACGCCGCTGAACACGGTGGCCACCAATCTGGTTTCCATCTTCAACAACGAATACAACTTCGTCGGCCAACTTCTGGAGGAACTGCCGCCTTCCACAGCGGCGGATCAAGTGACGAGCCAGTTCAACGCTCTGACGCCTCTGACGTCGCGGCTGAACGCCAGCGTGAGCGCGGCGAAAACCTCCGGCCTCTATGATGCGACGAAACGCCGCCTCGACGCGGTCTTCAACGCAGCCAGCGCGGCCCTCTTCATCCCGTTCCCGGATGACCTTCCCTCCAATTCCGTCTCGGCTAAGATCAACAACGTATCCATGCGATCCGGCGTCGGCCTCGCCTCAGAAAATGTATTCTCGGCGGTGAATGATGGGACGAAGATTGTCCTGACGGTGAACGCCATCGACTTCCCGCGCGGCCTCCTGTTCTCCGTTCCGAACGTGCAGTTCGGCACTTTCCGTTATCGCCTGACCGACGCGGCCACGTTGACCAACCGGACGGGCATTTATCTCCCCACCGAGAGCAGCGTGGCAGCGAGCAGCGGCTCCATCTTCATCAGCACCACAGACACGGAAGTGTACGGCCTCTTCTCGTGCAGCGGTCCCGGCTTCACCGTCACGAACGGAAAATTTCGCGTCTCGATCACTCCGCCGATTGTGGAATAGACCTTCTCTGAGAAGAAAATTCTCTCGCGAAGGAGGCGAAGGGAACGAAGGCAGAAGAGAACGGTTTTCCAGCAGAGCGATATTCGTCCATGCCCCCTTGTTTTCTTCGCCCCCTTCGCCAGACTCAATTCCGTTGCCCCGTCCGCCATCCAATCAAAACAAAACGGCGTCCGCCTGCGCTGACGCCGTCTCGCGTTGCGGAACCGTGCGCTTACTGCAAAACGGCGGCGTGGAATTCCTTCCAGTCGTCGAGATTGTTCAAGTTCACCGCGTCGCGAAACGCGCCGGCGTCATCGGCCAGGCCATTGGCGGCGAGTATGCCCTGGCGCACCTCATCCTTGTGGTTATAGCCCCGGATGGCGCTGTTCAAAGATTCGATGGAAGCCTGGTCCAGCTTCACGCCGGGCTGTTTCTTGATCCACGCTTCGAACTGCGGATACGTGGGCTTCTGCTGTTTGAGGAATCCAAGAACGGCATCGCGATTTAGCCCTAGGCCATCGACCACCATCTGATCGTAACCGGAGCCGCAGCCAGGATAGCCCGCCGCGATTTTGCCCTGGGCTTCGAGCGAAGACTTGAGCCAGAGGCGCGGCAGATGAATGACGCCGAGCGGGCCGGCCACTCCCGAACTGATCATGGGAACGTAGGTTGTACTCATAATTATTTATTCTTTTGCCGGCCCGCAGACGAGAACGCTGCGGGCCTGGTGGTTTGTGCGGTAGTTTGTTTAGGCGGCGCGCTCCACCGTGTCGAGACGGAATCGGGCGCGAGGAATCTTACGCCGCCGAGAAAATTTCACGCCGCGCATTTTCTTGTTCGACATTTCAAACCCGTGAGGGATGTTCCTGCGCACGCAGAACATGAACTCGTTCGCGCCAACAAAAACCGCCGCGAGGCTTTCCGAAAGCCAGCGCGCCGCCCTCATCAGCCTTCTCGCGGACGAGGACGCAGCGGTGCATCAGACAGTGCGGGCCAAACTCGTCTCCTTCGGCCCCCAGGCGGCGGAATGGCTGCGACCCGCCACCTTGAGCCACGAGCCGCTGCTGCGCCGGCGCGCGCGGGAAATCATCCGGTTCTTCGGACGCCAGGCGGCGGACGAAAGTTTTCTCAGCTACTGCGCCAGCCGGGGCGAGGACTTGCCGCTGGAGGAAGGCGCGTGGCGGCTCGCGCAGACGCAGCATCCCGAGATCAACGTGACCGCCTACGAGGCGTTGCTGGATGCTTTTGCGGCCGTGCTCCGCACCCGCATTGATTTCACCGCCAACGTCGAGCAGATCATCGGCACCATCAACGACTACCTCTTTCAGGAACTGGAGTTCGAGCCGAACGAGGCCAACTACTACGATCCGGAGAACAGTTTTCTCAACCGCGTCATCGACCAGCGCACCGGCAATCCCATCAGCCTCTGCGCCATTTACCTGCTCGTCGGGCGGCGGCTCAAGCTGCCCATCACCGGCATCGGTCTGCCCGGCCATTTCGTCTGCCGTTACCAGACCTCGACGACGGAGATTTACATTGATGCTTTTAATCGCGGCAAACTTCTGACCAAGGCCGACTGCGTGAAATATCTGCTCCACACCCATCACGGTCTGGAGGAAGGCTACCTCGCGCCCGTCACGCCGCGCCGCATGTTGCTGCGCATGTGCGCGAACCTCCACCAAATCTACCTGCACAATCAGCGCGCCGAAGAAACGGCCCGCTATCAGAGATACCTCGTCGCGCTGGCGAAATGATTTCAGGCCGTTCGTCTTCCCAAGCCCACTGCGAAGCCCGCCCACCGGCAACGATTGCAACGCACGACCTGCGCAGGACCACCCAGCGCGGAGATGACAGAGCCAAGCTCTAGGGTGTCGGAAAAGTTTAGGCTGAACGCCCGATCAAGAAACCCACGCATCCTGCCCGGAGTTGTGGGTTGACTTCGCACCGGCAAGCACCAGTCTCGCCGCCGTCCGCCCATGAATCAACATGCAGGGGACAACCGCCAACTCACTGGCAAAAAACAAACACAGAAGTATGAAAACCAAAATCAGAACCATCGTTCGCTCCCCGGCTCACCGTCCCAGTTCCTCCCCGTATGCCCGGCTGATGTCCTTCAGCCTGCTCCTCGGCTGGCTGCTCATGGCGGCCGGACCACTCTCTGCCGCCGGGATTATCGGAGGCCAACTCTTCGCCACCGGTGGGAATGTGACCGTGGAAGTCCTGCCGGCCTCGGCGGGTTACACGAGTGAACTACACCTTATCTCCCCCGGCCCGGATCGCTTCATTGCGCTCAATCACGATGTCGGCACAGTGGTGAACCTCGGCAGTTTTACGGCCGGCGTGGAACTCGTCTTCGGCATCTATGTGCGCGATACGGGCGACACGTTCCGGATGGGACCGGCTTCCAGAAACCCGGACGGGATTGAACATGCCGGAGTGGATAACACCGCCCCCGGCGTGGCCATCGTGGGGTTTGAAGACTTGCTGGGAGGTGGAGACCTTGATTACGACGACAATGTTTTCAAGTTCACCGGCGGCATTGCCCCGCTCGGCTGCCCGGCGGATGTGAGCGTGCCCACCGATCCCGGCCTGGCCTCGGCGGTGGTCAACTACACTGCGCCCACCGTGTCCGGCGCGACCGTGACTTGTGTGCCCTCGTCGGGCACGGCCTTTCCCGTAGGCTCCACCGCGGTAACCTGCACCGCCAATTATACCCGCGGCGATGTGGTGACTTGTTCATTCAACATCACGGTGCTGCCCGGGCGCGGCGTCAAGGAAAGCGTCCTCGCGGACGTGATCGCCCTGCGCGCCACGGTCACGGACCCGAAGGATCTTACGCTCCTCGACGAGGTTCTCGACGATCTCAGCGAATCGCTGCTCCCCGCGTTGTGGGTGGATCAGCTTCATGTGGACCGCCGGCGCGGCGACGTGGTGTTTCAAGAGGAACGGGAAGCGGCCAAGATTCTCTGCCTCCTGATCAAGAAGAACAACAGTCACATCCCCACCAGCCTGCTCCAGGGATTCATCAACCGGATGTTGCAAGTGGATCGCGCGCTCGCCTCCGTCGCCATCGACGAGGCAGTCTTGGCGGGCGTATCCGCGAAAAAGATCGAACAGGCCCGGAAATTTCTGGCCAAGGGAGATGCCGAAGCGCGCGGCGATAAATGCTACAAGGCCTTTGATTTTTATCGGATCGCCTGGAAGCTGGCGGGGCGGTGATGCTCCCGGACGGGTCGGTTGAATCACGATGTTCCCGAGGACATCCTGAATCTTCCCTCCTCGGCGAAAGGCTTTTGCGGAACGGTCCAACGGTGGGTTCTGATCCTGATTTCAGGGATCAGAACCCACTTTTTTTACGTCCCTGCGCCCACCGCCTGAGTGGAGTGCATCTGTTTCCCATGACCAAGCCCGACCCTGAAGCAGCAGGAGCCTCCTGCCAGGCAACTCTGAACCAGATCGGCCCTGAATTTCCCGCGCGGGAAGCGCGTCAGGATTCCCATCTTGCAGCCCGTTAAAAAATATTTTTACTCCCGCCTGATGGGTGCCCTCGCGGTCCGGGCCTCGGTTTTTGTCAGTCGGTTGGTTCTGCTGGTCGTGGTCGGATCCCTCGCCGCCCAAGATTTCAAGGCCGCGCGACTGGTCGCGCATCCGCCGGTTTTGGATCTCAGCGGAGTGACTGCGGAGCACAGTGTGATCGTCACGGCTCTGGACAACAGCGGAAGCGCGACCGACGTCACCAGCCAGGCCCGTTATGCCTCCTCGCGGCCGGAGTTGATTGCAATTTCCACCAACGGTTCAGTGCGCGCCCTGGCCGATGGAGTGGCGGAGATTGTCATCCAGTTCGGCGGCAAGTCCGTGAAGGTTCCCGTGACGGCGCGCGGCACCCAGATCAAAAGCTCCATCTCCTTCCGGCAGGACATCGAGCCGGTGCTCACGCGGTCCGGCTGCAACATGGGGGCGTGCCACGGGAAGCTGGCCGGACAGAATGGCTTCAAACTTTCCCTCCGAGGTTACGCGCCCGAACTGGACCATGCGTGGCTGATCTCCGACTTGAGCGGGCGTCGCATCAATCCCGCCTTCCCGGACGAAAGCCTGCTCCTGCTCAAGGCGCTGGGCAAAGTGCCGCACGAGGGGCAGCAGCGTTTTGAAGAGGGTTCGCGCTACCATCAGACGCTGGCCGCATGGATCGGCGAGCGCGCGCCCGGCCCGGACACGAACGAGACGGATGCCGTGCGGTTGGAACTTCTCCCCGGCAACCGCACCCTGCGTGTCGGCGAAGCGCAGCAACTCCTCGCCCGCGCGCATTACGCGGATGGCCGGGTGCGCGACGTGACGTGGCTCGTGAAGCTCTTCTCGAACGACGAGAACACGGCGTCGGTCACGCCCGATGGATTGATCAAAGCCCTTCGTCATGGCGAGACGGCCATCCGCGCGCACTTTCAGGGACAGGTCGAAGTCATCACCGTCACCATCCCGTACGAGAACAAGGTCGCGCCGCGCGATTTCGCGAAGTCAGCCGGCCCGGTGGACACCGCCGTGTTCGCCAAACTCAAGGCGCTCAATCTGCCGCCGTCGGTCGAGTGCGATGACGCCACGCTCCTCCGCCGCGTGACGCTCGATCTCACCGGCACGCTGCCCACAGCGGAGCAGGCGCGCGCTTTCCCGGCGGAGAAGGCGAAGGACAAGCGCGCCAAGCTCATTGAACAACTGCTGGCCTCGCCGGAGTTCGTTGATTACTGGACGCTGCAATTGGCCGACCTTTTCCAGAATCGGAAGGAGCGCGACCATGACGTGCGCGGCGCGAAGGGTGTGCGTGCCTTCCACACCTGGCTGCGCGGCGAGGTGGCGGCGAACCGGCCTTGGAACGAACTGACCCGTGAAGTTCTCACCGCTCGCGGCTCCGAGGCCGAGCATCCCGAGATCGGCTACTTCATCTACAACGTCGGCGAGAAGCGGAACATCGAGGAAAGCGAAACGCCGGACGCGGTGGCGCAGACGTTCCTCGGCACGCGCATCGGTTGCGCCCGCTGCCACAATCATCCGCTCGAGAAATACACGCAGGATGATTTCTATCACTTCGCCGCGTTCTTCTCGAAGGTGCAGATGAAGCGCACCGATTCGGAAAAGGGCTTCACCGTTCTGAACATCTCAACGCAAGAAGAGGAGGAGCAGAAGAAGCGCCTCGGCGAAGCGGAGAAAGGTTTCACCGAAGCCACCAACGCCATGATGAAGGCCGAGGGGGCAGAGATGGTCCAGGCAAAGAAGAAAATGGCCGAGCAGCAGAAGAAGCTCGAAGAAGCGCGGCTCCAACTCCAGAAGGTGTCGCTCAAGATGCCGACCGTGACGCAGCCGCGCACCAAGAAGCCGATGGCCCCGCAGCCGTTGGACCGGCAATCGTTCGCCTTCGAGGCGGGCCAGGACCCGCGCGCCCAGCTGGCCGAATGGATCACCAATCCCAAGAACCCGCTCTTCAGCGGCGCGATGGTGAACCGGCTGTGGAAACATTTTCTCGGCACCGGACTCGTCGAGCCGGTGGATGATCTCCGGGCCAGCAATCCGCCGACGAATCCCGAGCTGTGGAAGCAGCTCAACGCGGAGTTCGTCCAGAGCGGTTACGATCTGCGCCAGGTCATGCGACTCATTTTGAACTCGCGGACGTATCAATTGAGTTCGTCCACGCGGCCCGGCAACGAGACGGACAAGAAATTTTATTCGCACTACTACGCGCGCCGCCTGCCCGCCGAGGTCATGCTCGACGCCATCGCCCGCGCCACCGGCGTGCCGGATGAATACAAGGGCTACCCCGTCGGCACGCGCGCCGTGCAACTGCCGGAGCCGGGCGTGAGCAGCTACTTCCTCACGCTCTTCGGGCGCAGCGACCGCGTGACCGCCTGCGCGTGCGAACGCAACGGCGAGGTCACGCTCCCGCAGTTGCTTCATCTCCAGAACGGCGACGCCACGGTGAAGAAAGTCCGAGCAGATAGCAGCCGGTTGAAGTCGCTGCTTCAGGAACAAACCGACGACGCGAAACTCATTGAAGAACTGTTCCTCACCACCATGAGCCGCCGGCCCACCGCTGATGAACTGGCCTCGGTGAAGAAGGCGATGGGCGCGGAGGATCGCGAGGAAGCGTTCCGCGATCTCTTTTGGGCGCTGCTCAACTCGAAGGAATTTGCGTTCAACCACTGAACTACTGCGACCTATGATCGACATCTCACTCGGCTCGAAGAAACACCAGTTCTGCAACGGCTGGTCGCGCCGCGACTTCATTCGCGTGGGCGCGATTGCACCGCTCGGCCTGTCGCTCGGCGGGTTGTTCTCCGCGCAAAAAGCCGGAGCCGTCATGCCCGCCGGAATCGCGGCGGCGGCCAAGGCGGCGCGCGCGAAATCGGTGCTGCTCGTCTTCCTCGGCGGCGGCATTTCACATCACGATTCGTTCGACATGAAGCCGGACGCGATGGAGGAAATTCGCGGCAAGTACAAATCCATTCCCAGCGATGTGGCCGGGCTGCATGTGTGCGAGTTGATGCCGAAGATGGCGAAGACGATGGGCAAGGTCGCGCTCGTCCGCTCGCAGCAGCACGGCAACGATCATCACGAGACGGCGACGAACTGGGTGTTGAGCGGCAAGTTCGGCACGCCCTTTGGTGATCATCCGGCCATGGGCGCAGTCGTCGCGCACGAGACGGGCTTCGCCGGCCAGGTGCCGCCCTATGTCGCGGTGCCGAAGAATCCCTCCTTCACCTGGGAACTCGGCAAGAGCGCCTGGTTGGGCGGACGCTACGAGTCGTTCAAGGCTGGCGATCCGAGCGCGAAAGATTTCAAGGTTCGCGACCTGAGCTGCGCCACGCCGATGAAGCCCGCGCAGATGGAGCGGCGGCAGAGTTTGCTCAAGGCGGTGGATTCCCTCTCGCGGCAGATCGAGGGCAACGATCAGATCGCGACCTACGACGAATTCCAGCGCAAGGCGGCGGAGATGATTCTTTCGCCGAACGCGCAGTCTGCTTTCGACCTCGAGAAGGAAAGCGAGAAGACGCGCGAGATGTACGGCAAGAATGAGTTTGGCCAGAGCTGCCTGCTGGCGCGGCGACTGGTCGAGAGCGGCGTGCGCTTCGTCACGGTGAACAGCGGCGGCTGGGATCATCACGCCAAGATTTTCGAGAGCCTCGACAAGAAGCTTCCGATGTTCGACCAGGGTTTCGCCGCGATGATCAACGACATGGACGAGCGAGGTCTGCTCAAGGACACGCTCGTGGTCTGCATGGGCGAGTTCGGGCGCACGCCAAAAATCAACAAGGATGCCGGGCGCGATCATTGGGGCCACGCGGGTGTGCTGCTCTTCGCCGGCGCGGGCGTGCAGCCCGGCCGCATCATTGGCGCAACGGACAAGACCGGCAGCTACGTGACGGCTCGTCCGGTCAAGCCCGCCGATGTTTGCTACACCGTCTATGAAGCCCTCGGCATCGACCCGCGCAAGATGCTGGTCACGCCCGAGGGCCGGCCCACGCACATCCTCGATGACGGCGAGCTGATCAAAGAATTGTATTCCTAATGCGTGCCAGAAGCTCGCGGCTCGTTCCGTTTTTCTACGCGTCTCTCCTCGCGATGGGCTTGGTTCTCGCCCCGGCGCACGCCGACGACAAAACGGATAAAAAGGAAGAGAAAAAGCCCGAACCGCCGCGCGTGGCCGTGGTGCTCCCGCTCGCAGTGAAGACGGGAACCACGAACAAGATTGTCATTCGCGGATTGAACCTCACCAACGTCACGGAACTGCATTTCACCAACGAAGCGATCCAGGCCGTGGTCGTGCTGGGAAAAAAGTCCAAGGCGGAAGTCCCCAAGGAGTCCGACGCGAAGAAAGTTGGCGATACGCAGATCACCGCCGAAATTTTCCTGTCCGCCGACACGGGCGCGGGAACGAACTGGTTCACTCTCACTTCACCCGAGGGCGTGAGCGAGCCGAGGCCGCTGCTGTTTCTCCGCGCCACCGACTTGATCGAGGAGAAGGAACCCAACGGCGGCTTTCGCGAAGCCCAAGCGCTGCCCATCGGGCCGACGATGAGCGGAGCCATCAAGGAAGTCGGCGACGTCGATGTGTTTCGTTTTGAAGGAACGGCGGGGCAGATAATCCGCCTCGAAATCTTCGCCGCGTCCGCCGGTTCCACATTGGATTCCTTGATCACGCTGCACGACGGGCAAGGCCACACGCTGTCCAGCAACGACGACGCGGGCGGCGGACGAGATTCCCTGCTGGAGTTCAAGCTCGCGGTCACGGGCGTCCACTACGTCAGCGTGCTGGACGCCAACGACAAGGCCGGCCCCACGCACCTCTATCTGCTGCGCCTCGTCAGCGGGCGGTGAAGCCAGAAGCGCCAGCCCTCGGACACATCGTGAACGATGGGACGGGTGAATTCATGGATCGGCAAATGAACTTTTCCGCCCGCGCCGGCAACTTACTCTGCAAGCAGACATGTCCGTCACACCGGAAACACTTTACGAGCAGGCGCTGGTGATTCGAAGCCAGATGGGCGACGAGCCGGCGTTTCAGGAGTTGCTCAGGCTTCAGGGGCCGCGGCTGCTTCTGTTCACCCAGCGGATGATGCAAACTGCGCCCGAACAAGTGGCTGATGTGACCCAGGAAATCTGGATTGCCATTTATCGCGCCCTGCCCGGGTTGCTCGACGCATCCAAGTTCCGCCCGTGGGCCTTTCGCATCGCGCGCGACCGCATCTATCGCGAGTATCGCCGCCGCAAACTGCCGCTGCTCCCCTTCGACGAGGCGCTGGTGGAGAACATGCCCGACAGCACCGGATGCGGCGACGACGCGGACCGCGAAGCGCTGCGCCACTGCCTGGACGCCCTGTCACCCGAACATCGCGAAGCGCTCCTGCTGCGGTTCTTCGAGGACATGAGCTACGAGGAAATCGCCCGGGTCACGGACAGCGGCGTGGGCACGGTGCGCTCCCGCATTCACTACGGAAAACTGGCTCTCAAAAAAGCCTGGCAAGGAATCACCCCATGAACACAAATCAACCATCGCCCCCACTTGACCCCAGCGACCTGAACCAACGAGTCACCGCCGCCGTGCGATCCCACGGCACCAAAATTCACGTACTGACCAGCGTGGCCTTCCTGTTCGGCTTTCTCACCGTGGCGGCCAGCGTCCTCTTCGTCGCGGGCTACCTCATCTTTTACCTGCCCAAACAAAAACAAATGCTGCGCGACGCTGAGATCGCCGCGCAACCGGCGAACACCCGGCCCGCCGGAGAGGAGTCCGTGCCGGACGCGATCAAACGCATTGATCGCTTCCTCGGCGTGCAGATCGTCATGAGTTATGCCGTCAGCGTGGGCACGACCGGACTGGCCATCGTCGTGGGCGTGTTGGGACTGGGCACGCTGGTTTTGCTGACCGTGGTGGTGCTGAACCGCCGGGTGGCGCTCCGCCAGATCAATGTGAGCCTGGCTCAAATTTCCCAACAGCTCCAGGAATTGCAGGTCCAGCGAAGCCCCGGCCCGCCCACGGCCTGAGGCGCCAAGTTTCCCTCGCCCGCTCCCCGCTCCGCCATACCACCGGAAAGAAAGGGTGCGATTGAAAGTGGCGGGCAGCGGAAGTGGGTCAGGCCTCCTGCCTCCGGTGCATCGTTGCTGACAAGACCGGGGCCTATCGGATAGAAAACGCCCGTGCCGAATACCGACAAGCTCACCGCTTTCACCACCTGGTGCGGGCAACACATCACCGGCGACGAAAAGGGCCAGGCACAAATCTTCCTCGAATCCGCTTTTGGTTGGTGTTTCTTGGTTTTCTCTGCCACACCTCTTGGAACGCATACCGAATGAAGCAGGCCGTTATTGAGAACCCCATCATCAACTCGCCTTTCGACGAGCCGGTGCGGCATTTTCGCTTCTCGGATGAGGGTATCACCAATCAGATCGTCCGAGCGCGCCGTGAAAGCGCCTACTTCATGCCGATTGCTGCGCCCCGCAAGAAGAACAAGCAGCAACTGGGGTTTGACGGTGATGAATGGAATGCCACCCGCATCGAGCCAAATCACTTCACCAACCAGGTTCGCGCTCGCGTCAAGCAGTGGCGTGAGAACAAACATTTCGGCGTCACCCGCACCACGGCCCAGCTTCTGCAATACTGGACGCGCCCCGACCGCGAGCGCCGCTTGTTCTTCTGCCAGATCGAAGCGCTCGAAACACTCATCTACCTGACCGAGGTGGCCAACCGGCAGGGCGATACTTGGATTGAGAATCATCTGCATGCGGCGAACGCCGAAGCCAACCCGCTCCTCTATCGCCTGGCCTGCAAAATGGCCACGGGCAGCGGCAAGACGGTCGTCATGTCCATGCTCATCGCGTGGCAGACTTTGAACAAACTGGCGAACCCTCAAGATGCGCGGTTCACCGATGCCTTTCTGATTGTCACGCCCGGCATCACCATCCGGGACCGGTTGCGTGTGCTGTGGCCCAACGATGCGGGCAACTACTACCGCGCGCTCGACATTGTTCCACCCGATCTCATGCCGGAGTTGGGCAAGGCCAAGATCATCATCACCAACTTCCACGCGTTCCAGTTACGCGAGCATACGAGCGCGGGCAAACTCACCAAAAGTTTGCTGATGGATAAAGGCGGTGCGCCCAGCCCTTTCACGGAAACCCCCGATCAAATGGTCCGCCGGGTGTGCCGCGAGTTGGGCACAAAGAAGAACATTCTCGTCATCAACGACGAGGCGCATCACTGCTACCGGCGGCGGGCGGATGGCGAGGACGTCAAACTCGTGGGCGACGAGCGCAAGGAAGCGGAGAAGCGCGAGGAAGAGGCGCGTATTTGGATTTCCGGGGTGGAAGCCGTCAAAGCCAAAATTGGCGTGAAGGCTGTTTACGATCTTTCCGCCACGCCGTTCTTTTTGCGCGGCTCAGGTTATTCGGAGGGCACGCTGTTCCCGTGGGTCGTCTCTGATTTCTCGCTCATTGATGCCATCGAGTCCGGCATTGTGAAGGTTCCGCGCGTCCCGGTGGCCGACGACAACATGATGCACGACGCACCCGTGTATCGCGACATCTGGCCGTTGATCCGCGAACAGTTGCCGAAGAAAGGACGCGGCACGGATGCGGTGACGGGCGAGCCAAAGCTGCCGGTGGAACTGGAAGGCGCGCTGCAAAGTCTCTACAGCAATTACGAAAAATACTATCGCCGCTGGGAGCAGAACGCCGAAGCCCAATCGCGCGGACACACCCCGCCGGTGTTCATCGTCGTCTGCAACAACACCAACGTCTCGAAACTCGTTTTCGATCACATTGCCGGTTGGGAAAAACAGATCGCAGAAGACAAGTCCGTGGTCGTGCCGGGCAAACTGGAGCTGTTCAGCAACGAAGCTGACGGCGCTTGGACGCCGCGCCCCAAGACCATCCTCGTGGACAGCGAGCAACTGGAATCCGGCGAGTCCATGAGCGAGGACTTCAAAAAGATTGCCGCGCGCGAAATTGACGAATTCAAAGCTGACTACCGCCTCCGCTTTCCCGGCCGTGATCCTGATGAACTGGCCGACGAAGACCTCTTGCGCGAAGTGATGAACACCGTGGGCAAGCCGGGCAAACTCGGCGAGCAAATCCGCTGTGTGGTTTCCGTGTCCATGCTCACCGAAGGCTGGGATGCCAACACCGTCACGCACATCCTGGGCGTTCGCGCGTTCGGCACGCAACTGCTGTGTGAACAGGTCGTCGGGCGCGGCTTGCGCCGCATGAGTTATTCGACCGAAAGCCGCTTGCTGACCGTTGATGGCAGCGTCATCGAGTTCGAAGCCTTTCCCGTGGAATACGCCGAGGTCTATGGCGTGCCGTTCTCCTTCATTCCTTGCGCCGGCACCGGCCCTGACCCAAAGCCCGGCCCGATTCCGACTCGCGTCCGGGCCTTGGTAGACCGGCTGGATCGGGAAATCACTTTCCCGCGCTTGGTTGGGTATCGCTACGACCTTCCCGAAGCCCGGCTCGCCGTGAAGTTCACGGCGGATTCCAGGCTCACGCTCTCCGCCGCCGAACTGCCGACCAAGACCGAAAACGCACCGATCATAGGTGAGTCGGTCATTCACGATTTGCAGGAACTGAGGAATCGGCGCGAGCAAGAAGTCGCGTTCCTGCTGGCCAAGCTGACGCTGGAAAAATACTTCCGGCAAGACGGTGAAAAGCTGAACGGAAATACCAAACAGCACAAATTTGACTCCGAAGTTCAAAGCTGGCGCTTCCCTCGCCTGCTGGAAATTACGCGCGAATGGCTGGCCACCTGTGTCCGGTGTAAGGACAACACCTTCCCACAACTGCTTCTGCTCCTCCAATTCGCCCACGATGCCGCCGACAAAATCTACCAAGCCATCGTCGCCTCCACGCCCGGCGAGAAAGCCTTGAAGCCCATCTTGCGGCCCTACGACAGCGTCGGCAGCACGCAGCATGTGGACTTTGATACGACCAAACCCACCTACACCACGCGCGCCGACCGCTGCCACGTTTCGCATGTCGTGGCGGACACGGAATCATGGGAACAAAAGCTGGCCCAAACGCTGGAGGACATGCCGGAAGTGTTCGCCTACGTGAAGAACCAGAACCTCGGCTTCACCATCCCCTACACGCTCAACGGCGAAGAACACAATTACTACCCCGACTTCATCGTCCGCATTGACGACGGCCATACATCTTCTCCCTCGCCCGCGAGTCCGCGAGTGGGAGAGGGCCGGGGTGAGGGCAGTGCTGCTTCCGGGAATTTCCTCAACCTCATCCTCGAATGCACCGGCCAGAAGAAGAAGGACAAGGAAGCGAAGGTCACCACCGCGCAGGCGCTCTGGATTCCGTCCGTGAACAACCGCGGTGAGTTTGGCCGCTGGGCCTTCCTGGAGATTGATGACCCGTGGGATGCCGGCCATACTGTGCGCGAGTTTATCACCAGATCAAAACCATGATGGCCAGTCTACCCAATCTAAAACTCCAACTGCCCTTGGAGCGCATCGCAGGATTCTGCCGGCGGTGGCGCATTGCCCGGCTGGAAATCTTCGGCTCGGTCCTGCGCGACGACTTTCGCCCCGACAGCGACGTGGATCTGATCGCCAGCTATGCTCCCGAAGCCCACTGGAGCCTGCTCGACCGCGTTCACATGAAGCACGAGTTGGAGGACATGCTCGGACGCGAGGTGGACCTGCTCAACCGCCGCGCCCTGCAAAAAGGCAACGGCCGCGCTGCCGCCATTCTGGCCCAAACCCAGTTGCTCTATGCCGAATCGTGACCGCCAGTCCCTCGAAGACATGCTCTGCGCCGCGCGCAAAGTCATCGCGTATGCCAAGGACACCACGCGCGAAACGTTGCCAACTGTGCCGATGCGACTGGATGCCGTGCTTTACGAGATCGTCGTCATGGGTGAAGCGGCCCGCCGTCTTTCGGACGAGATCCGCGCCGCTCATCCGGAAGTCCCGTGGCGCGACATCATCGGCATGAGAAGCATCGTGACGCACGGTTACGACCAGATTGATGACGACGAACTCTGGCAGGTCATCGAACACGACTTGCCTGAATTGATCCGGAAGATCGAGGCCATCCTCGCCGCGCTGTAACCGCCATGCCCAAACCCAAATCCCCCACGCCCATCCTGGCCACCAAGCACAAGGACAAGCGCGCCAACATCCCCACCGAGGAACTGCGCGACTTCGTGGCCGACGACGAGAAAGCGCCCAAGAAAATTCTCTACCCGCGCGACCCGTCCCTCGACCCGCAACTCGTCTGGCAGGGCAAGGACGAACAGGACCGCTCGCCCCTCGAAGTTCCCGCCGTGCCCATTTACATCCAGGAAAAGATTCATCCGCAGGTCATCATCGAAAACCTGCGCGAGACCGCCCGGGCTGGCGAAGCCCAGCAGCCCCTCGAACTGTTCGGCGACTTCAACGGCATCAAGTTCGAGCAGCTCATTGAATTCTACCAGCACAAGGACGGCGTGAAGTGGGCCAACCGCATGATTCTGGGCGACTCC
>JAYVWQ010000606.1:0-6343 GCA_043785945.1 Akkermansia sp. | reverse complement strand
GACCGCAACGCGCGCACGGTCCTGAGTTTTCAAGAATGGCGCACGGCTTCGGCCAGCGAACGCGTCGCCCTGGCCAAGCAACGGCTCGACGCCTTGTCTCCGACTTGGAACGCCACGCATCTCGGTCACGCTCTGGTCAGCGCTGTGGAGACGCTGGAAGCGGAGCGCGAGAACACCATTGCCAACCGGCAGATTATCCTCATCTCCGACTTGCAAGAGGGCGCGCGTCTCGAAGGCTTGCAGGGACTGCCGTGGCCGAAGAACACGCAGGTGACGACAGTCGCACTCAAGGCGAAGCGCCGCACCAACGCGGGCGTCCACGTCATCGCCTCCGCTGCGGACACGCAGCCCGCCGACTCGGTGCGCGTGCGGGTGGGCAACTCCAGCGAATCAACGACGGAACAGTTTCAACTCAAGTGGGCGAAGGAGACGGTGGCTTCGAATGTCGCCGTGGCCTACGTGCCGCCCGGCCAGAGCCGTGTCGTGGAAGCGCCGAAGAGCAGCGGCGCAGAACAACTCACCCTCACCGGCGACGAGGTGGATTTCGACAACTCGGTCTTCATCGTGCCGCCGCGCCGCGAGCAGATCGACATCGCCTTCGTCGGCAATGACCCGGAGACCGATCCCCAGCAGATGCTCTTTTATTTGAAGCGCGCCTTCGGTGAAACCGACCGGCAGGAAATTCGCGTGCAAGCCGTCCCGGCGGCCCAACTCTCCAGCGCTCTGCCGAACGCCAGCGTGTTTGTGCTGGCCTCCCCCCTGCCCCGCAACGACGTGGATGAACTCGCGCGCCGCGTGCGCGCGGGAGCAACCGTGTTCGTCACCCTGCGTTCAGCGACAGAGGCGGAAACGCTTTCTGCACTCGTGGCCCAACCCATCACCGCCGACGAGGCCGCGACCTCCACCTACGCCATGCTCGCCGAGATTGATTTCACCCATCCGCTGCTCGCGCCCTTTGCCGACCCGCGCTACAGCGACTTCACCAAGATTCATTTCTGGAAACATCGCCGGCTGAACTTTGGCAGCGCGACCAACCGCGTGCTGGCCCGCTTCGACAACGGCGACCCGGCCCTCGCGCAGTTCACCGTCGGCAAAGGCGCAGTCTTCGTGCTCGCCTCGGGCTGGCAGCCGGGCGACAGCCAGCTCGCGCTCTCGTCCAAGTTCGTTCCCCTGCTCTACTCGCTGCTGGAACTCAGTGGCGCGATCAAGGCGCAGTCCCTCGCCTACATCGTTGGCGACGCCGTTGATCTTTCATCACTGCACGCCACGAACGCGCTGACTGTGCGCAAACCCGACGGCACCACGGCGGCGCTCGCCGCCGGCGTGAAGTCCTTCAGCGAGACCGACGCGCCGGGCGTTTACAGCGTAACCGGGGCAGAGCCGCCGTTCCGTTTCGCCGTGAATCTCGCCGCCGAAGAATCCAAAACCGCGCCGCTGGCGATGGAACAATTGGAACAACTCGGCGTGCCCTTGAAGCCCGTGCCCGTGGCCACGCCGGAGCAAATCGCCAAGCGTGAAGCCCAGCTCAAAGCCACCGAACTGGAGAGCCATCAGAAACTCTGGCGCTGGCTGATCGCCGCCACGCTGGTGATTCTGATCGTGGAGACGTGGGTGGCGGCGCGGCTGTCGCGGAGGGCAGCGGTGATGACCGCTTAATGTATGGGGCTGACCTTCGAGTGGGATTCAGCCAAGGCGCGAACCAACGCGGCCAAACATGGTGTGACTTTTGCCGAGGCGACCACCGTCTTTGGAGACGTGGCTTCAATCACAATTTCTGACCCGGCACACTCGCAAGGCGAGGCTCGGGAGATCACAATCGGCCTGAGTCATCGGGCGAACATCCTGATTGTCGTTCACACCGAACGCGGTGATAATGTCCGCATCATCAGCGCCAGGCGAGCCAGTCAGCGGGAAAGAGAAGCGTATGCGAAAATCAGCTAAGGGGCAGGAGATGAAACCGGAATACGATTTCAGCGGGGGCACGCGCGGAAAGTTTGCCCGGCGTTATGAGCGCGGCACAAATGTCGTTGTCCTCGACCCCGACGTGGCCCGCGCTTTTCCCAACGCCGCCGCCGTCAACCAATCGCTCCGGGCGCTGCGTGATTTGATCCGGTTGCAAAAACGCTCGCGAGCCGTCGCAACGGACAAGTGATCGAGGTCAAACGGTGATCGGAGAATCGTGCTATGACTGAATTACTCCTGCGAAGTGAACTGGCGCCGCTGGCGGAACAGCAGCGACGCCTCCGGTTGCGGCAGCGTCTCGCGCTGTGCTGGGGCGGCGCGACGGTGCTCGGGTTGGGGCTGCTAGGGCTGCGTTACGCCGGAGCCATCTCCACGACCGGACTCGGTATCGCGCTGGCAGTAGCGGCGGTGGGTTGTGCTTTTTTCATCCGCAGCCGCGTGGCTGGCCGGCAGCCGGACTTCCGCCAGATCGCGCGCGACATCGAAACCCGTCATCCCGACTTGCACACGGTGCTGCTCACGGCCGTGGAGCAGGGCCGCGATCCGCAGAGCGGACGGCTCAATTTTTTGCAGGAACGGGTCATCACCGGCGCGCTCACGGAAATCAAGAAGCGCGAACAGCTCGCCGCCGTGGCACCGCGCCATCTCTTTCTCGCGCAGGCCGCGCATCTCACCGCGCTCGCCGCCTTTGTGGTCGTGCTGTTTAACACGATTGAATTCAAACGCGACGGCCAGAGCAGCGCCGCTGCACCGCTGGCCAAAGTGGACAACCGCATCACCGTCACGCCGGGTGACGCGAGCGTGGAACGCGGCACGCCGCTCGTCGTGCTGGCGCGCTTCGATGGCCCGCTGCCGGCTGAGGCGGTGCTGATCATCACGACCAATGGCGTGGCCAGGCGCCTGCCACTGTCGAAGAATCTGAACGACCCGGTCTTTGGCGCGACGCTCACCGAGGTCAAGGGACCGCTCACCTACCGCGTCGAGTATGCGGAGGAGAAGACGCGCGAGTTCACCGTGACGGTGTATGAGCATCCGCGTCTGGAACGGGCCGACGCGCTCATCACCTACCCCGCTTACACCGAGCTGTCGCCCAAGCGCATCGAGGACACCAAGCGCGTGAGCGCCGTCGAAGGTTCGACCGTGGAACTGACCTTGCAGTTGAACAAGCCCGTCGCTTCGGCGCGGCTCGTGGCAAAAGATCAGTCCGTCGTCCCGCTGGTCGTGGTGACGAACCAGGCCCAGGTGCAGTTGAAGGATTTTCGACTGGAGACGAGCCAGAAGTATGAGTTGCAACTGGTCGATGCGGACGGGCGCTCGAACAAACTCAGCGCGCAGTTTGTCTTCGAGACGCTGACCAATCAGCGCCCTATTCTCAAGTTCATCGCCCCGCGCGGCGACCAGCGCGTGTCGCCCTTGCAGGAGATGCTCTTTCTCGCGGAGGCGCAGGATGATTACGGCCTGCGCAACTTCGGCCTCACCTATTCGCTCGGCGGTGCGACTCCGCTCGAACTGACCCTGGGCAGCAACGCGCCCGCCCGCATGAAGACCAACTTCACCCACCTGCTCAAGCTCGAGGAACTGCACGCGCAGCCCGATCAGCTCGTCACGTATTTCCTGTGGGCCGACGATCTCGGGCCGGACGGGCAGTTGCGCCGCACCTCCAGCGACATGTTCTTCGCCGAGGTGCGCCCGTTTGAAGAAATCTTTCGCGAAGGCGAAAGCATGAATCAGGAGGAAAGCCAGTCGCAGGAGAAGCAACAACAGCAGCGTCAGAACGAGGCGACCAAGCTGGCCGAGTTGCAGAAGCAGATCATCAACGCGACGTGGAAGCTGCAACGGCAGGAGACGAGCGCGAAGCCCTCGGAGAAATATCTGAGCGACGCGCCGGTCGTGCTCGAATCGCAGAGCCGCGCCCTCCACATGGCCCAGGCTGCGGAGGCCCAGGCGGAAGACGCGCGGGCCAAGGAGGCTTTGCAGACGGCACAGAAATTCATGGAGACCGCCGTCGATCAACTCACGAAGGCGACGAATTCTCCGCTCCCGCTGCCCCAGGCACTGGCCGCCGAGCAGGCCGCGTATCAGGCTCTGTTGAAACTGCAGGCCCGCGAAACGCAGGTGGCCAAGGCGCAGAAAGGCAAGAGCGGCAAGCCGCAGGCCAGTCAGCGCAATCAGGCGCAGATGGACCAGCTTGATTTGAAACAGGCGGAGAATCGCTACGAGAAGGAGCAGCAGGCCACGCCCGAAAAGGATGCGGCGCAAAAGGAACAGGCGGAAGAATTGAACCGGCTCAAGGAACTCGCGCAGCGGCAGCAGGACATCAACGAGAAATTGAAGGAGCTGCAGACAGCCTTGCAGGAAGCCAAGACGGACAAGGAGAAGGAAGATTTACAGCGTGAGTTGAAACGGTTGCGCGAGGAGCAGCGCGAGATGCTGGCCGACTTGGATGAGATGAAGCAGAAGCAGGAACAGCAGGCGCAGAAGGCCGAGAAGGGCAGTCAATCCCAAGACCCGCAGGCCCAGCAGCAGATGGAACAGGCGCGGCAGGACGCACAGAAGGCCGCGGAAGCGCTGGACAAGGGCGCAGTGCCGCAGGCCTTGGCGGCGGGCACGCGCGCGGAACGCGAGCTGGAAAAACTCCGCGACGAGGCGCGCAAGAAAAACGCCGGGCAGTTCTCCGAAGAGATGAAGCAGATGCGGAACGAGGCGCGGCAACTGGCCGAGAATCAGGAAGCCATTCGCAAACAGTTGGAGGAGGAAGCGACCAAACCCAAGAGCCTGAGCGACGAGGGCGGTGCGGAGAAAATCGCCTCCGAACTGGCGGAGCAAAAGAAGGCGGTGACCAACCTGTTGAACGAGATGCGCCGCGTGACCGAGAAATCCGAGAACGCGGAACCGCTGCTCTCGAAGCAACTTTACGAGACGCTCCGCAAATCGAATCAGGGCACGCTCGACCAGTCGCTGACGGCGGCGGGCGAGTTGACGAAGCGAAATTTTTTGAAGGAAGCACAGCCCTTCGAGCAAAGGGCGCGCAACGAAATTGAGACGCTGAAACAGGACGTGGAGAAGGCGGCGGAAAGCGTGCTGGGCAATGAAACCGAAGCGCTGCGTGCGGCCAAGCGCGAACTGGATCAGTTGACCGAGCAACTGGCTCGGGAGATGGCCCGCGCCGTCGCAACCAACGCGGCCGGTTCCAATGCGCTCGCCGCAGCGGCGCGCGGCCTGGGCACGAACGGCGCAGCGCGAGCGGCTTCGACGAATGCGGCCAACGCTCAGGCCCGTCTCGGCACCAATGCTCCGGGCATGGCGCAGCGCGGAACCAACGGCGTGGCTGGTGGTGCATTTGGAACGAATGGAGCACCACGTCTCGCGACTGGCGGCACCAACGCTCCCAGTGGCGCGGGACAAAACACCAACGCGCTGGCGGGCGCTGGTGGTCGCGGCACCAACTCAAGTGGTCAGGAACTGGCGGGCGCACCGCGTCCGCCTTCGGAGCAAAATCCTCCGGGCGGTGCTCAGCCTGGACAGCCGGGCCAGACCGGTGAGCTAGGTGCGAATCCATCCGGACAGCCCGGACAAGGCGAAGCAAAAGCAAACGACCCCAGCCAGCAGCAGGCCAGCGCCGGAAAACCGAACGGCGAACCACAACCGGGCCAGCCCGGTCAGCCGGGACAAAAGGGTGAGGGCAAAGGCGAAGGTCAGGATCAAGGACAGGGCCAGCAACAGGCTCAAGCTCAGAATCCGGGCAAAGGCCAGCCGCCCCAAACTCCGGGACAACAACCGGGCCAGCCGGGCGCTCAACCCGGTGGCCAGCCCGGCAAACCCGGCCAACGACTGTCCAATATGTTCAAGGAGCAGCGCGGTGATTCCGCCAGCCAGAACTCGAACGACGACAACGGCGTGCTGACTGGAGAGGGCGAGTTCACCGACTGGTCGCAGCGCCTGAGCAACGTCGAGGAGATGGTGGACAAGCCGCAGTTGCGCAACCAACTCGAACAAGTGCGCGACCGGGCCAGGGCGGTGCGTTCCGAATACAAGCGCGTGAACAAGACACCGCAATGGGATCTCGTGCAGAAGGACATTCTCAAGCCGCTCCTCGAAGTCCGGGACCGCCTGGCCGACGAACTGAGCCGCCGCGATTCCAACGATTCTCTCGCGCCTCTCGACCGCGATCCGGTGCCCGGCCGTTACTCTGATCTGGTGCGCCGCTACTACGAGAAGCTCGGACAAGGCCAGTAAGTCCGCCTGTGCTTCGTTGGCGATGAGTATGTGAGCCTGCCAAATCCTAGAGCCTGTCATGCACTCTTGGCGAAGAGCAAAGGGAGCATGAGGATGACCAAGGCCAGCCAGTGGTAGGCGGCGAGGGTTTCAGCGAGGCGCTCGT
>JAYVWQ010000605.1:0-6834 GCA_043785945.1 Akkermansia sp. | reverse complement strand
ACGAGCGCCTCGCTGAAACCCTCGCCGCCTACCACTGGCTGGCCTTGGTCATCCTCATGCTCCCTTTGCTCTTCGCCAAGAGTGCATGACAGGCTCTAGTTCGCGGAAGGACTCGTGCAAGTCCGCGCGGGTCGCCACGAGGTTCGCGTTCGTTTCGCGGAGTTGCTGCTCGGTGTGGATGCGTTCATCGATCTCGGCGCGCAAGCTTTCCGTGCGTTGCCGGACCGTCTGCTCCAGTCGCTCATTCTGACCTCTGATGGCTCCGAGCAGCCAGGCTACGGCTCCGAAAACAATCGCCAGCGCCAGCGTGTTCCAAATGGGGACGAGCAAGGGATGAATGTGGGTTCGCAACAGAAGATCCGCCGCCAGCCACACCAGCGCGCTTGCGCCGGCCAGCAGAAGTCCGGTGCGTCGCCCGGCGAACCAAGTTCCCAACCCGATGGGCACCAGATAGAGGAACGCCACGGATACATCGAGGCCCGTCCAGTAATCCACCACACCCACGAGCGTCGCCAGCCCGAAGCTGATGCCCTGAACCGCCAGTCTCGGCAGTCGGTTGATCCAGGCCGTTGGCGCGGCCTTGAAGAGTTCCAAGGATGCCGTTCGATCCAGCCAAGTGGCGGTCACTTCCTGACCCGCTGCTTTGTCGGTTGAGAGCGTGTTCATATCGCAACACTCTTTTAGCTGCCGGGGTGCCAACCTCGTCCAAGGGCGTTTTCATTGATGAATTGAGGCGTTGAGGCCGGTGAAGGCTGGCCAACCGGAGCCTGCCTATGCTGGTGTGGTTACTGATTGAGCACCGGTGGGGTGAGACTCCGTCGAACCCAATTTCGAGCGTAGCGAGGCGAACGGAGTGAGCATTCCTCCCACTCACCGGGCATGACAAGAGATGCTCGCTTTGCTCGCGCCTCCTTCGTCGGCAAGGACGGATCGACGGAGTCTCACCCCACCGTCTTCCGCCTCACTCCTCCACCGGCACGACCAGGTTTTCCATGATGTAGTCTTTCCGCTCGGGCGTGTTCTTGCCCATGTAGAAGGAGAGGATTTGCTGGCTGTCCACCTTGGGCGCGTATTCCCGCCTTGTGGCCGCGCACCAATACTTCACGCGCGTCTTACTGCGGCTCGTGAGGCCGAGGCCGCTGCCGCCGGCCATGACGGACATGCAGAACATGCACCGTGTCCTCAGCAACCGTGAACAGAATGCGGTAGGCACCCACTCTCTTGCCGTAGATAAGCTGGCGAATTTCGACATCGAACGCTTTGCTCTCATCCGCCAGCGGGCAGCGCTGCGGAAAACTGTCCAAGGTCTGAATGGCGGCTTCCAAGCCGTTGAACCACTTCGTGGCGCTTTCGGGAGCGTGCTTAACAATCCAGAGGTACGCCTTGTCCATTTCCACCGCCGCTGGCGGCTGGATGATGACGTGGTATGTCACGCGGCGGCGGGAATTTTGTATTTGCGGCGGAGACGACTCAGGACGGTTTTGGCTGGCTGGCCTTCGCCACGCGCCAAACTTTCCAGGCCGAGTTTGATGCCCGCGATGGCTTCGGCCTGCTCCACGGAGTCGAGCAAGCGCTGGTAGGAGCGGGCATCCTGAACGACGACGGCCGGCTTGCCGTTGATCGTGAGAATTTCGGGCTCGCCGGTCTTGTTCAAACGGCGCAGGTGGCCCTGGGTGTTCTTTTGAAAATCAGCCAGCGGATGGGTTTCGTTCAGCGTTACCATGATTCAGAGAGTATGCGACTGGGCCATGATCGTCAACGAAACTGGCTCGCCAGTTTCATCGACGGGCAGTTTTCTAAACACGTTCACTCCTCCACCGCCACGACCAGGTTCTCCATGATGTAGTCCTTCCGCTCGGGCGTGTTCTTACCCATGTAGAAGGAGAGAATTTGCTGGCTGTCCACCTTCGGCGCGTATTCCACCTGGCTCACGCGCATATCTTTGCCGATGAATTGCTTGAATTCGTTCGGGGAAATTTCGCCCAAGCCTTTGAAGCGCGTGATCTCCGGCTTGCCGCCCAGCTTGGCTGAGGCCGCGTCGCGCTCGGTCTCGCTGTAGCAGTAGATCGTCTCCTGCTTGTTGCGCACGCGGAAGAGCGGCGTCTCCAGAATGTAGAGATGCTGGTCCTGCACCACCTGATCGAAGAAGCGGAAGAAGTAGGTGATCATCAGGTTGCGGATGTGCAGCCCGTCCACGTCGGCGTCGGTGGCGAGGATGACCTTGTCGTAGCGCAGGCCTGAATACAAAGGTTTTTGCGTCGCTTTCAATCGGCCCAAAAGAATTGAAGATTAGTTTCGGATTTCAGAATTGAGCGGCAGCCTATGGGTAAGAGATGAACGAACGGTCCCAGGATTTTGAATTGTTGCAGCGCTTCACGCGCCACGGCGAGCAATCGGCCTTCGCGGACGTAGTGCGGCGGCATCTCGACCTGGTCTTCGCCACCGCGATGCGCAAGGTCGAAGACGCGGGCGCGGCGCAGGAGGTGGCCCAGAACGTCTTCACCGACCTGGCGCGCAAGGCCTGGCGCTTCGCTCCCGACGATTCCCTTCCCGCCTGGCTGCACAAGGCGGCGTTGCTCGAATCCAAATCCTGGCTGCGCGGTGAATTGCGTCGTCGTCGCCGCGAAGAAACCGCCGCCGAACTGGGCACGACCATGAAATCCTCCCACGACCAACCCGTGTTCAACGCGCTCCTGCCGCTGCTGGACGAGGCGCTGCTCTCCCTCCGCGAAACGGATCGCACGGCGTTGCTGCTGCGTTTTTACGAGAAGCAATCGCTGCGCGAGGTCGGTTCGGCGTTTGGCGTGAGCGAGGACACGGCGCAGAAACGCGTGCAAAACGCGCTGGAGAAACTCTCGGAATTTTTCACTCGCCGCGGCTTCAAGACTGGAACGGTGGCCGCAACCGCCGCCGCCCTGCAATACACCGCCACCTCCAGTTCGGCGACCATGGTGAGCGCGATTGTGGGCGCGGCGTTGCAAGGCGCACCGATGGCCCTAGTCGGGTTGGGCGCGTGGCTGGCGTGGCTGGCCAGTTTGAGTCGGGTGCAAACCGCGGCCGTGTGCGTGACGTTGGCCGTGGTGCCCGTGGGCTTGCAGTTGAACGAGCGCCATGCCGCAGGCGAAGAAGTGAAGCGGATGCAGACCCAACTGCTCGCCGCGCAAAACGAAGGTGCCACCGTGCAAGCGGAGATGGAACGGTTGCGGGCGAGTTCCGGTAGGCTGGAGCAATCCGTTGCGCAAGCGAATGAAGCTGCCGCCCGGGCTGCCGCATCCGCGCAAGCCTTCGAGGCTTGGAAGAAAAAAACTCGCGGTCTGCTCACCGCGGCGGATTACCGCTGGTCGGACGATTCGGGATTCGTGCGGATCCCCAAGTCGGTCTTGCCAAAACTCAGCGAACTGAGTGGTGCCGATCCATTTGCACGGCCAGGCATCGTCAAGCCTTACGCGCGCGAACTGATGGGCCTGACTCCGAAGGAATATCAGTCGCTGGAAACAGCGCTTCAGCGGCATTTTGAGCGGGCTGGGGAAGCACTAGCGGCCGGGATTCAGGAGACAAACCTGCCCGTGAGCGGAGCGGTGGTTGCCAGGCGGTTCTTCACACTTTCATCGTCGAAGCAAGAGGCAGAACGCTTCACAGACCAGTTGCTGGCAGAGTTACGCAACGTCCTCGGGCAGGAACGCTGGCCACAGGTGCAGGTCAGACTCTCGCATTCCCGAGGCGGCCGGGTACTTTCTGACAGCCTCCGCGAGCACCTGATGCCGCACGAGCTGTCGCTGGGACTTGATGTCCGCGTGGAGCCTGATGACAAGGGCATACTGACCGTGGACGCGGAATTTGGGGGGGGCGGTGGCTGGGTATCGAAAGGGAACTTTGTCCATGTTCTTGCCGGAGGGCGACCCAAACCGAACTGAAGGCGTTGAGGGTTTTGGCCGTGACGTTTTGCCGGAGCCCCTGCGCCAGCGCGTGCTGGGATGGCTTCAGGAGGTGGCGATTGCCCAATTGCGCAACAAGGAGAAGCCATGAACAAAATCCTACTGGCATTGGCCATCCTCAGCGCAGGAGCAGGCGGATTTCTAGCATCCCGCCAATCCACGATCCAGCTCCAGCGTGAGGCCGGAACCGTGCGTGAGGCTTGGCTGATCCAAACCCAACGGGTCACCGCCGCGCAGAGTGAACAGGCGAGTCTCACCGAGCACGTGCGCGACATGAAACACACTCTCGCGCAACCGCAAGCCGTGACCGAGAACTTCCTTTGGTCCGCGCTCCAGACGAATCGCGCCGATCGTCTCCCGCCGGAACTGCGGCACCTCCTCCTTGAAGAACTGGGCTTCAACTGGCGGACTTCGGAAGATTTCATCGTGGTCACCAAGCAGGCGCTGCGCGAGATGGGGATGCTGATAATCTTGGAAGGCAAATTGACCGATATGGCCGCAACTGTCCTTGCCCTGACGCCGGAAGAGCGCGCCCAGGTTGAAGCGGCGATGCGGCGTGTGCCGGAGGATTTCAAGGATTGGGCGTTGGCCCATGTGGAGCGCGGCGAGCCGAAAGACGTCGTCGTGGCGCAATACACCTTGTCCACCGGTTCAGCCACGACGGTGAGCAACAACTTCGCCACCGCCTTGTCCGCCGTGCTTGGTCAAGAGCGAGCAGAGTTCATCGCCTTTTCTTCTCCTAGCTGGCTGTGGAATCTCGGCATCGGCCGGGGATCGGTGACGATGATCGTAAAACGCGAGGTGGCTGGGAATGAATGGCGACTCAAAGCAGAAGGACGATTTCCGGGGTACGGCGATGGCACCTATTTGGGTTACTTGCCGCAGTGTTTCTTCCCCGCAACTTTCCTAACCATTTTCCCGAACGGCTGGGCGGACGTGGCGAAACGCGAAGGCTTCGAGTTGCCGGAGGAACCTCAGAAAAAGTAGCTCCAACCGAAGCGAATGTATGAGAACCAACCCAGGCGACTTCGAGAAAGGATACCAATCGTTATGAAACCGAAATCCACCTTGCTCCGCGCCATATCCTACGCGTGGTCTCCACTCAGCCGCCATCACCTCATGCTCGTCCTGTTGAGCGCCTGGCTCATGGCCAGCGACGCCCTGGCACAACCAGCCGGCCAAGTTGTGGCGTGGGAAGACAACTACCACGGGATAACGGATGTGCCCACCGCCGCGCAGAGCGGGGTGGTCGCAATTGCGATGGGAAGGGATCATATGATTGCACTGAAGAACGACGGCTCCGTCGTGGCCTGGGGAGACAACACCTACGGTCAAACGAATGTGCCCGTGGCGGCACAGCGCGGGGTGAGGGCGATTGCGGCTCGCTATCTTCATAGTCTGGCTTTGAAGGACAACGGCTCGGTCGTGGCGTGGGGAGACAACACGAAAGGTCAAACGAATGTTCCGGTCACGGCCCAAAGCGGGGTCAGGGCGATTGCAACTTCAGCATTTCACGTGCTAGCCTTGAAGGACGACGGCTCGGTCGTGGCGTGGGGGCTGAATGGTCAAGGCCAGGCGAATGTGCCCACCGGGTTAACCGGCGTAACCGCGATTGCAGTTGGCCTTGAACACAGTCTGGCTTTGAAGGACAACGGCTCGGTCGTGGCGTGGGGAGACAACTACTCCGGTCAAACGGATGTGCCCGTCGCGGCGCAAAGTGGAGTGACTGCAATTGCCGCCGGGTACCATTTCAGTGTGGCCTTGAAGAGTGACGGTTCGGTCGTGGCGTGGGGGTGGAATCAGTACGGCCAGACGAATGTGCCGGCAGCGGCGGAGAGCGGAGTCGTGGCGATTGCGACGGGACAGTCTCACGCTGTAGCCTTGAAGAACGACGGCACGGTGGTGGCTTGGGGGCTGAATAATATAGGCCAGGCGAATGTGCCCACCGGGTTAACCGGCGTCACTGCGATTGTGGCTGGATGTTGTAACACGATGGCGCTCCGCGGCAGCGGATGGGATCTGGGCGCGCCTTTGTGGCTGCGGCCCAGCACCAATGCCATGATCCTTTCCTGGCCCACCAACGCGACCGGGTTCACGCTGCAATCCACGCCCAACCTGACCCCGCCCGTGACGTGGCTCGACGTGACCAATCCGCCGGCGGTGCTCGGCGGGCAATTCACGGTCACGAACACGACCTCCGGTGGCACCCGGTTTTTCCGGCTGAGAAAACTGTAGCTCACCTGCCCCGCCAGGGCATCACAGACCGGCTGGATCTTGGTTGTAAAAATTATTTCCGGTTTCAGGAAGCAGCGGCAGCCTATGGGTAAGAGATGAACGAGCGGTCCCAGGATTTTGAATTGTTGCAGCGCTTCACACGCGGCGAGCAACTGGCTTTCACCAACCTGGTGCGGCGGCACCTTGACCTGGTCTTTGCCACAGCGATGCGCAAGGTCGAAGACGCGGGCGCGGCGCAGGAGGTGGCCCAGAATGTCTTTGCCGATCTGGCCCGCAAAGCCTGGCGCTTCGCGCCCGACGATTCGCTCCCGGCCTGGCTGCACAAGGCGGCGTTGCTCGAATCCACCTCCTGGCTGCGCGGTGAAATGCGGCGGCGGCGCCGCGAGGAAACCGCCGCCGAACTGGGCACGACCATGAAATCTTCCGCTGACCAACCTGCATTCCACGCACTCGTGCCGCTGCTGGACGAGGCGCTGCTCTCGCTCCGCGAAACGGACCGCACCGCGTTGTTGTTGCGCTACTACGAGAGTCATTCCCTGCGCGACGTGGGCGCGGCGTTCGACGTGGGCGAGGACACGGCGCGGAAGCGTGTGGACAGCGCGCTGGAGAAGCTGACGGAGTTTTTCAAACGGCGCGGCTACCAGACGGCGACGGTCGCGGCGGC
>JAYVWQ010000604.1:0-2850 GCA_043785945.1 Akkermansia sp. | reverse complement strand
GTGTGGATGATGTAGCGGTCGAAGTCGCAGCAGACCATGAGCGGTGGGTTCAGGAGCGACTCGCGGTAAAGCTTCAACTGGTCATGGGCTTCTTCGAGGTTCTTGTGCTTGCCCTTGTACTCCCAGCCGAAGCAGTCCTTTTTCCAAACATCGGCCCAGCCCTTCCTTGGTTTTCCCGTTCGTTCGTCGAGGGGCAGCAGGCCCGCCTCCTTGATCACGCCCTTCTGGAAGCAGAAGAAATCCTCGCCGCTGGGATCAGCCTCGACCGGCGTCGGGTGCTGAAGCATCCGGCACAGGTCGGTGAAGTGCTCCTGGTACGCGGAAGATTCCTTGCCGGTATAGCGCGACCACTTCTTTTTGAATTCGGCTGGTGTCATGGAAAACGGAACAGCGCGTTTATGACGGGACCGGAGCTTGATGACAATGCTTCTGCGCGGAACGAAACCAGTTTCAGCGGACCAAGTCCCGGACGCCGGACCAGGCGGCCCGCCTAAATCTTCACCTTGAACTGCTCGCCCTTCTTGAGCGACAGCGCGAACGCGGCCATGAGCTGCGGAATCTGTTCGAGGTCTTTCAAGTTCACCACTTCCACCGGCGAGTGCATGTAGCGGTTGGGCAGGCTGATTAGGCCCGACGGGATGCCGCCGCGCGTCCAAAAAATAACGTCCGTGTCCGTGCCGCTGCTGTTCGACATGGCTTCGTGCTGGAGTTTGATCTTGTGCTGCGCGGCCAGGGCTTCGAGCCGTGCGATGACCTCGGGATGATTGCAGCCGCCGTGTGTGACCGTTGGGCCGTGGCCCATTTTGATGTCACCGTGCGCGGCCTGACTCACCGTCGGGTAGTCAGTGGCGTGCGTCACGTCCACGACCAAGGCCACGTCGGGATGGAGCGAGTAGGCGATCTGGCGCGCTCCGAGCAGTCCGCTCTCCTCCATGATGTTCGACACGGCGCAAACTTCGGCGTTGAGTTTCTTGCCGCTCTCCTTGAGTAAGCGCAGGGTCTCGGCTACGGCGAAGGTCCCAATGCGGTTGTCGAACGCACGCGCGATGGCCACGTCACCGCGCAGTATCTCAAACTGATCGACCAGCGTGATCGGGTCGCCCTTGCGCACGATCTTCTCCGCGTCCTTGCGGCTGTCCACGCCGATGTCGATGAACAGGTCTTCCATCTTCGGCACCTTGCGCTCGCCCTCTTGTTTGGTCAGATGCGGCGCGACATTGCCGATGACGCCGCGCACGTCGCCAGCCCGAGTGTGAATGCTCACGCGCTGGCCGCGCATGATGGCCGGGTCCACCCCGCCAATCTTGCGCACATGGAGGAAGCCCTGCTCGGTGATGAAGTTCACGGCCATGGCGATCTCATCCGCGTGACCGGCCAGCATGAGGCGCGGCCCGCCGCCCTTGTTCAGCACCGCCACGCAGTTGCCATAGGCGTCCCAGTAGGTTTCATCCGCGAAGGGCGTCACGTAGTCGAGCCACACGCGCTGCCCGCGCAGTTCGTTGCCGGAAGGGCTGGGGGTGTTGACGAGGTTCTGGAGAAATTGAAGCGATTCTTTGCGCATGGAAGGAACGGTAGGAAAGTCGGAGGCCCAGAGTCGAGGGTCGAGTACCGGAGCTGGTCTTCGGTGTCGCTGGCGGCCCTTCAGCACCGTCGTAGATAACCGGAAGACATTGGCGGGTAGTGCCATGAACTTTTATGGCTCCTGCCCCGGCAGGCCCGCGCGAATCTGTCTCGAGTAATCCGCCGCATGATCCGCCGCCCGTCCGCGCGGGTTGATATGACAACTTTTCTTCAGCTCCGGGAAAGGCAGTTGGCCCGCGAGAGCGCCAGCTTCATAAAGCATCTTGTCGCTGCGACCGTTGGCCAGGTTGCGCCAGTCCCAGCGCCGCTTGAAACCGCGCGCCTCGTCCGGGTCGAGGTGAATGCCCGTGCTGCAGTTGCTGGTCAGCGCGTTATACCATTCCGGACGGGCCTTGAGTTCATTAGCCCGGCGTAGATATGTGAGAAAGAGGGTTCGCGCCTGTTCCGGCGCCATCCGCACGCGGTAAAGATACACCTCCTCGCCCTGCCGGTAATTGGTCCGCAGCTGCACGACGTCGCGCTCGTCCGCGATGATGTAGGCGAGTTCGAATTGACGGAAGAAACCTTTCAACGCCGAATAGCTCTCCCCCTTTTCCTTGCGCACCTCGATGGAGAAACAAACCGGATCAGTCCCTTGGAAACTGAAACTCACCATCGTGTGGGCGATGAGCGGCGCGCCCCAGTCCACGAGAAACAAATCCACCGACTGAAGCTGGTCGAGATCGAAGGTACGGTCTGCATGACGCACATCAAAATCCGTCTCCGTGCGATACTCGCAGTTACGGACATTGTGAATGGTGGCCCGGTTCCCGGAAATCTCCGCCCATGGCAACACCGCAACATCCGGCTGCCAGTCGCGCTCATTCGACGGGGAGAGGAGGAGCCACCCTGTGAGAACGAGAACAAAACCACCGACCGTGAGACCCGTTGCCCATACTCGATGACGCAAAAAAAACCAGACGGCAACCATGCCCAAACCGTAGGCCACCGCCAGCGGCGCGCGCAGTCCCCGGAGCGGAACATCCAACCACAGCGCAACCACCGCCCACCCACTGACCAGCGCGAGAGGCAGCCCAGCCAGCCCCAGCCCGAACCACCGCAGCCAGCGCCCGGCGGCACGACGGCGAGAAACGCCCGGAGTTTTTTGCGACTGATTCAAAGGTTTGGGCATTGTTCTAGAGCCTGTCATGCACTTTGTTCAAGCGGGCGTGTGAGAAATAAAGCTGTACGAACGGGGCACTTACGGGCATCAAGCTCGGGATGGCGAAA
>JAYVWQ010000603.1:0-8680 GCA_043785945.1 Akkermansia sp. | reverse complement strand
GCGTCGCGGCTCTCCGCCTTCCATTGCACGTCGAAGCGCAGCGCCGAGCGCAGGGCGGGATTCTTGCGCAACTGATCCTGGTAGGCGTCGCGCTCATAGAGGCTCGCATTCAGGGTGTGGCGTCCCTTCTCGTCGAGATAATGGGGCAGCACCTTGATGACTTTGGCGGACTGCGCGTTCGCGAGAACAGCGAGCGCCAGGGTGAGGAGAATTGAAATTCTGGGCCAATGCACGGGCGGACGTTAGCGAGGGTCGGCGACGCTGACAATCGGAATGGTTTGACCTGTTAACGCGAGACAGCTCGGAACGGGCAGTCGGGGCCGCCCCGAAACTACCGTTTTCCAACCGGCCGCATATTTATGGTCATGAGGCGCGGCGGTGGAACAATGGAAAGCCTGCGAAACCGTGCGACGAAACGGCTTTCCAAAATGGCGCGGCGTAGCTACTGCTAGGCCGTGCCAGACGCCGCTCACGAGGGACAGAAGATTCTGCACGGCATCGCCGTGTCCCCCGGCGTGTGTCGCGGTAAAATTCTCGTCCTCACGGATCACCGGCTCGATCACGTTCCGCACCACACCATTGCCGAAGAGGAAATTCCGCAGCAGCTTTCCCGGCTGCAAACCGCCGTCACCGAAACGCGCCGCCAATTGCTGGCCGTCCAGGAAAAGGTCAACGTCGGCCTGGGGGCCAAGGATGCGAGCATCTTCGACGCGCATCTGCTCGTGCTGGAAGACCCGACGCTGCTGGACGAGGTCAGCCGGGTGGTCACCCGGGAGAAGGTCAACATCGAATACGCCTTCGCGCAGGTCGCCGAGAAATACGCCAAGACCTTGGAAGCGATTGACGACGAATATCTCCGCGAGCGCGCCGGTGACATGCGCGATGTGACGGAGCGTCTGCTGCATAATCTCCTCGGCGTCCACCTCGAACTCGACCTCAAGCATCTGGCCGAGCCGTACATCATCGTGGCCCATGACTTGTCCCCTTCGCGCACTGCCCTGCTGGATAAAAAGCATGTGCTCGGCTTCGCCACGGATGTGGGCGGACGAACTTCCCACACCGCGATTATGGCGCGCTCCATGCGCATCCCGGCGGTGGTGGGACTGGGCCACGCGAGCGGGGAATTGCGTTCCGGGCAGTATGCCCTGCTGGATGGTTATCATGGTCAGCTCATTCTCAACCCGACCGACGCGACCCTCTTTGAATATGGCCAGCTCGTGCAACGGCAGGTCAGCCTCGACGAGAAGCTGCGCGACACGCTCCAGCAGCCGGCCATCACGCTTGACGGCGTGCGCCTGACGCTCTCGGCCAACATTGAGCAAGCGGCGGACGCGGAAGCGGTCAAGGCCAGCGGCGCGGAAGGCGTGGGCTTGTTCCGCACGGAATTTCTTTTTCTGAATCGCGACACGCTGCCCACTGAGGAGGAGCAATACGTCGCCTACCACGCCGCAGCGGCGGCGCTCCAGCCCGCGCCGGTCATCATCCGCACCCTCGATCTGGGCGGCGACAAGTTCACCGCCCACTTGAACGTGCCGACGGAGATGAACCCGTTTCTTGGCTGGCGCGCGATCCGGATTTGCCTCCAGGAGAAGGCTATTTTCCGCGCGCAACTCCGGGCCATTCTCCGCGCCAGCGCCGTGGGCAACATCAAGATGATGTATCCCATGATCTCCTGCCTCGACGAACTGGTGCAGGCCAACGCCCAGCTCGAGGCCTGCCGGGCCGAGTTGCGCGCCGAGGGCGTGCCCTTCGACGAGAAGATGGATGTGGGCGCGATGATCGAGATTCCCTCCGCCGCGCTCGCCGCCGAATCGCTGGCCCGGCGCGTGCAGTTCTTCAGCATCGGCACGAATGATTTGATCCAATACACCTTGGCCGTGGATCGGATGAACGACAAAATCGCGCATCTCTACGAGCCGACCAATCCCTCCGTCCTGCGCCTAATCAAGATGACCACCGACGCCGCGCACGCCGCCGGCATCTGGGTGGGCGTGTGCGGTGAGATGGCCGGTGACCCGCTCATGGTGCCGCTCCTGCTCGGGCTGGGCGCGGATGAGTTGAGCGTCGCGCCGCAGGCCGTGCCTCAGATCAAATACCTGATCCGCCGCGTCAAGATGACTGAGTCCAAAGCGCTGGCCGAGGCCGCACTGCGCTCCGAGTCCAGCGCGGAAATTCTGGCCCACGCGCAGCGATTGGCGCGGTCGGTGGCCCCCAGCCTGTTTGAGAATTAGCTCAGACGGCGCACCTTATTCTCCTCTTATGAAGATTCTCATCCTCGCCGCCGGATACGCCACGCGCCTCTATCCGCTCACGCTCACCAAGCCCAAGCCGCTCCTCGACGTGGCGGGCAAGCCGATGATTGAGCACGTCCTCGACAACATCGCGTCCATCCCCGGCATCGACCGCGTGTATGTGGTCACGAACAACAAGTTCGCCGCCCCCTTCCAGCAATGGGCCGACGGATACCGCGCCACCAAATCCAAGCTGGAATTCACCGTCATCAACGATCACTCGACAGACGACACGAACAAACTCGGCGCGATTGGCGACCTGCACCTCGTGCTCACGCGCGAGAACATCGACGATGATTTGATCGTGGTCGCGGGCGACAACCTCTTCAGCGAAAGCCTGGAGAAGTTCGGGAAATTCTGCCGCACGGCCCACACGCCTGTTCTAGCCGTGTACGACGTGGGCAACCTGGAGGAGATCAAAAAATACAACGCCATCACGCTGGACGCCGCCGGACGCATCACCTTCTTCGAGGAAAAGCCGCAGCAGCCCCAGAGCACGCTGACCGGCATCGCGCTCTATTATTATCCCAAGGCTTCACTCCCGCTTATCAAGCAGTACATCGCCGAAGACAACAATCCTGATCAGCCCGGCCGGCTCGTGCAATGGATGTACCCGCGCACGCCCTTCCACACCTGGCGTGTGCCGGGGACGTGGTTCGACATCGGGTCGAAAGAAACGCTGGAAGAGGCGAACAAGATTTTCGGCGCGCTCAAGAAATGAGCGCCCCCTCCCTGAAAACCGTCGCCGTCATCGGAGCCTCGTCCCATCGCGAGAAGTGGGGGAACAAGGCCGTGCGCGCCTTTCTCCAGCAGGGCTATACCGTTTATCCCGTCAACCCGAACGAGCCGGAGATCGAGGGACTCAAAACCTGGGCCAGCATTCGCGACGTGCCGGTGCGCCCGCAGATGGTCACCGTTTATCTGCCGCCGACCCGGCTCGTGAACATCCTGCCCGACATTGCGGCGCGCGGCTGTGATGAGTTGTATCTGAATCCGGGCACGGCATCCGCCGAGGTGCTGGCCGAGTGTGCGCGGCTGGGGCTGAAGGCCATTCAAGCGTGCAGCATCATCGCGGTGGGGGTGGCTCCGGGGCGGTTGTGAAGGTCGGCGTTGCGGGGCGGCGGACCGCCGAGTCCGCCATTCAGGTGGCTCCGAAAAGCTGGATTCTTCGAGGCGTTCTGGACTGTGGACTCAGCGGTCCGCCGCTCCTTTCGATTTAGGACACAAACCCCAAGATGTTCCCCTTCAAACTGATCTGCCAAAAACCGCGTTGAAGAAACGCCGTCGCTCCGCTAGCTTCCGCGCCATGCTCGCTGACCGTTCCTACATGCGGGACCACCCGCACCGCTCCGCATGGAGTGCCACGACCATCCTGATGGTGGCCCTAGTGGGATGTTTTGCTGCTCAGAACATCGCGGTCACCTATGGGCGCGCGGGACTTTGGATTCGCGAGTATCTCGCCCTCAGCACCGAAGGTCTGGCCCACGGCTACGTCTGGCAGTTGCTCACCTTCCAGTTCTTGCACGCTGGTTTGTTTCACCTCGTCGGCAATCTGATCGGCCTCTGGTTTCTCGGCCGCTTTGTGGAGGAGCGTCTGGGCACGCGGGCCTTGTTGAAACTGTATTTCCTCTCCGGCATGGCCGGCGGCGTCTTGCAGGCCGGACTGGGCTGGCTGGCTCCCGAACACTTTGGCCTCGCCACCACGGTGGGGGCTTCCGCCGGCGTCTGTGGATTGCTCGCCGCGTTTGCTTTGCTGGAGCCGGACGCGACCATTCTGGCCATGATGGTTGTGCCGATCAAAGCGCGTCATCTGCTTTGGATTTCCCTCGGGATCGCCGGATTTTTCACGCTGGTGCCCAGCGGCGGCGGCTATGCCCACGCTGCCCATCTGGGTGGCCTGCTCGCCGGGATCGGCTGGATGCGCTGGGATGCGCGGCGCCTGGTTGCGCCGTGGAATCCGCTCCAATCCCGCCAGCGCAAACGCCAGCTCGTGCAAGCCGCCGCGCAGATCACACGCTGGCGTCCAAGCCGCGAAAAACCCGTCGAAGAACTGCCGCCGGGGGAATTCATCAGCCGCGAAGTGGACCCCATTCTCGACAAAATTTCCGCGCACGGCATCCACAGCCTCACCCCGCGCGAACGAGAAATCCTCGAAGCCGCCCGCAGCAAAATGGGGAAACGGTAGGGGCGCGTTTCCGATCCATTGTCTGTTTGCACCCAGCGGGCCGCTCACTAACCTCAAGCCATGTTCCCCGACCGCCATGCTTCCGCGCACCACCGGACGCGCCGCGCCTTCCTGCAGACCGGATCACTCGCGGTGGCCGCCCTCGCTCACCCGTCCACGTGGGCGGCAGATGCCGAGAGCCAAGTTTCTCTCGCCGAAGCATTTGATGGCGAGATGGAAGCATTCATGGCCGCCCGGAAAATTCCCGGCGGCGCCCTCGCGGTGGTCAAAGACCGGCGGCTCGTCCTCGCGCGCGGTTACGGCTGGGCCGACCGCGAGAAAAAGTTGCCCGTGAAACCTGACTCGCTCTTTCGCATCGCCAGCGTGTCCAAACCCGTCACCGCCGTGGCGGTGCTCAAGCTGGTGGAGGAAGGAAAGCTCTCGCTCGACACAAAAGCGTTCGAGCTGCTGGACCTGCGGCCCGTCGTCGAATCCTTGCTCGACCCGGAACCGCGTCTCCGCCAGATCACCATCCGCCAACTGCTTCAGCACACCGGCGGGTGGGATCGGGACAAGAGTTTTGATCCCGTGTTCCGCTCCGAACGCATCGCCCAAGCCACGAATTCCACGGCACCGGCCACCGCTGAGAACGTCATCCGCTACATGCTGGCGCGCCGGCTCGATTTTGATCCCGGCACCCGCTACGCCTACTCGAATTTCGGCTATTGCGTGCTCGGGCGCATCATCGAAAAAGTGAGCCGCCAGCCTTACGAGCAGTTTGTCCGTGAAAAAATTCTCCGCCCCATCGGCCTCCAGCGGATGCGCCTCGGAGCCACGCTCGACGGACGGCAGGCTCCAGGCGAAGTGCGCTACTACACGAGCGGGAACGGCACTACGGAGAATGTTTTTCCACCCGGCCCCGGACAGGCCCCGGAGAAAGTGCCCTGGCCCTACGGCGGTTTTCATCTCGAGGCGATGGACGCGCATGGCGGCTGGATCGCCTCGGCCCTCGACCTCGCACGCTTCGCCGCCGCGCTCGATGACCCGCAGCACAGTCCGCTGTTGAAACCGGCAACGCTGGCCACGATGTACGCGCCGCCCCCCGCGCCGGTCTCGCGCAAAGCCGACGGCACCCTTGAGGCCAGCTACTACGGCTGCGGCTGGTCCGTCCGTCCGACCGGGGCCAACGGCCAGGCGAACTACTGGCACAACGGCAGCCTGCCCGGCACGAACACGCTGCTCGTGCGCCGCTCGGACGGTCTGAGTTGGGCCGCGCTTTTCAACCAGCGTTCCGAAGACGCGCAGCTTTCGGACAGTGCGATTGATCCGGCCCTGCATCGCGCCGCCGGCCGCGTGCAAACCTGGCCGGACGGAAATTTGTTTCCCTGACCGGGGAGTGCATCTTGACCCCGTTCTTGTCCCCCTCTCCTCCATTCGGAATGGAGGAGAGGGCCGGGGAGAGGAGGCAACCGTGAAAACAAGCGCGCCGAATAGAGCGCCGCCCCTCTCCCCAACCCTCTCCCCGTTCGTGCCTCACGAGGCGAGGGAGTCCGAGCCGGCGGGTTTCGGAACAGGGTCGAGATGCACCTCTAACCGGGTCACCGGAAATTTTGGTGTTGGCTCCCGTCCCTTTGGTGTTTCCTCTCCGTCATGCGTTTTCTCTCGCGTCTGCTTTCCGTCGTCCTGCTGGGAGTTCTTCTGATCGGCTGCGCCCGGCCGAAGGTTTCCGCCGACTCCGCGTTCAACCGCCTGGCCGACGAATATCTCGCCGGGCACCTCGCCTGGCGGCCTGCATCGGGCATGGCGCTCGGGCTGCACGAATACGACGGGCGCGTGACCGACTTCAGCCGCGCCTCCCTCGACGCCGAACTGCGCCGCCTCAAAGCCTTCGACGCCCGCTTCGCCTTCCTCGGCACCAACGGGCTGACCCGCGAAGTCAGGTTCGACTGCCAGCAGCTCCACGCTGTCATCCGCGCGGAAATTTTTGGCTTCGAGCAGGAGGGCAACTTCACCCGCAACCCCATGACCTACGCCGAGGCCATCGACCTCACGCAATACGTGAAGCGCAATTACGCCCCGCTGGCCCAACGCCTGCGCGCCATCATCGCCCTTGAGCAACAGATGCCCGCGCTCTTCACGGCGGCCCGCGCCAATCTCGACCGCGTCCTCCCGCGTCCGCTCGTCGAGACGGCCATTGACGTGGCGGAGGGCAACGTGGCCTTTCTCGAAAAAGATTTGCCGCTCGCCGTGCAATCCGTCGGCGACGCCGCGCTGCTCGCCGAGTTCACCGCCGCCCATCGCCTCGCCCTCGAGGCCACGCGCGGCTACATCGCCTGGCTGAAGAGCGAACGGCTCCCGCAGTCCGACCAGAGCTACGCCCTCGGGCGCGAACGCTTCCGCGAGATGATGCGCCTGACGGAATTCGTGGAGCTGACCCCCGAGCAGATTCTCGAACTGGGTTTGAAGGAGCTGAAAAAGGAACAGGAGAAATTCGCCGCCGCCGCCCGCCTCATCGACCCGAGCAAACCCGCGCACGACGTCTTCAAAGCTATTCAGCGCGACCACCCCACCGCCGCCGGACTCATTCCCGAGGCGCGACAGAATCTCGAATCCATCCGCGCCTTTGTCCTCGCGCGCCGCATCGTCACCATTCCCTCCGACGTGCGCGTGCGGGTCGAGGAGACGCCGCCGCCCTTCCGCCGCACCAGTTTTGCCTCGATGGATTCCCCCGGCGTCTTCGAGACCCAGGCGACCGAGGCTTACTATTACATCACGCCCACCGAGCCGGAGTGGCCGGCCAAACAGCAGGAGGAATGGCTGACCGCCTTCAACTACTACACCACGGACATCGTGACCATTCACGAGGCCTACCCCGGCCACTACGTGCAGTTCCTCGCCTTGAAAGCCTCGCCTGCCAGCCATGTGGCGAAGATGTTTTCCAGTTACGCCTTTAGCGAAGGCTGGGCGCACTACACCGAGCAGATGCTGCTGGATGAAGGTTTCGCCGCGCCCACCCACACGCCGGGCACCAGCGCCGAGCAACTCCGCGCCGCCAAGTATCGCCTCGCCCAATCCGACGAAGCTCTGCTGCGCCTCTGCCGCCTCTGCGTCTCCATCAAGCTCCACACCCAGGGGCTGACCGTGGACGAGGCGACGCGCTTCTTCGTGGAGAACTGTTACTACGAGGAAAAGACCGCGCGGCAGGAGGCGGTGCGCGGCACCTTCGATCCCGGCTACCTGAACTACACCCTGGGCAAGCTCATGATTCTGAAGCTGCGGGCCGACTGGCAGGCCCAGCAGGGCGCGCTCTACACCCTGCAACGTTTCCACGACGAACTGCTTCGCCACGGCGCCCCGCCCCTCCCGCTGCTGCGCGAGCGGATGCTCAAGGATGCGACGAAGTGGAAGGAGATTTTGTGAGGCGCTGAGGTGGAGCGCCCTACTCAGGCGACAGCTTTCAAGAATTCATAATCAATCCAACGACATAATCTGCCGCATGTCGTCTTTTGTAAGCAGTGGCGAACTGTTAACGGCGGTGTCGAGTGTCGCCTTGAGAATTTGTCCCTGTGCGGCAACGAGAATGCCCAACACGTAAATCGGAATGGCAACGATAACTCCCAGAATGATGCCGCCGACCAGATACTGCATGGATTGAGAACCCACAACCAAAGCAACCACAGCGATAGCCCCGCCAATGGCTAAAGCGATAACCTTCACTGTCGCGCCAACTGCGGTGATGGTGCGAGCAACCCGGTAGGCATCCGTGTAGCGTGACATGACGGAACGTCTACCACTGTTGGTCGGCCTCGACGTACTTGGAGTATTGGGTGAAACCTCGGAAACCATGTTGAGCGGCGGCGGTGGCGTTCCAGGCGCGCGGCTGGGACTCGAAGGAACGTGTGAAGCCTCAGAAACCATGCTGGTCTTCTCCGGTGATGGCTTGGCGGGAGGCGAACCATCGCGTCCCGTGCCGCAACTCCAACAACTGTCGAAGTTGTCCTCACACTCTTCTTTGCATTTTGAGCATTTCCACATGGTCTGTCCTTTTTATGGCGTGTTGTTGTCAAACAATTACTCATCCGCCACTCGCGGTTCCGCCTATTCTGGGAGGGCGCGTTCATGCGCGGGAGTCTAGAGCCTGTCATGCACTTTGTTCAAGCGGGCGTGTGAGAAATAAAGCTGTACGAACGGGGCACTTACGGGCATCAAGCTCGGGATGGCGAAA
>JAYVWQ010000602.1:0-6837 GCA_043785945.1 Akkermansia sp. | reverse complement strand
GCCTACGACGAGGAGCGTGCCGGCACCGAAACGGTTCTCACTCCAACGCACTTTTCCCGTTTTCAATTCGATGCAGCGCAGGTGGCACCGCTGCTCCTGCCGTCCGTCGAAGCCGTAGAGAAATCTGCCGTCCGGCACGCTCGTCGCATAGTGATTCGAGAGGATGTCGTCGCCACTCCAGATTTTTTCCGGCGCAGATTCATGGAAACGCAGGAGCGTTGCGCCCGCGCCGTAGCTGGCGGAGATGAAAATGGTGTCGCCGATGACCAGCGGCGTGGCGGCGCTGACCGAGGCGCGGATCGACGGCTTCCAGGGAAACTCCCACAGCACTTGGCCGTCGGCGGGGTCCAACGCGACCAGACCATCGCGCGCGAAGACAAATACGCGCCGCCGCCCATTCAGCGTCGTGGCCGTGGCGGAGGAATAACTGCCTTCCTGATCCGTGGCTTTCCAGAGCACCTGACCGTTTGATTTGTCGAAGGCCACGATGCCCGCGCCATTGCCGCCACCGATGTTCAAGATCACCGCGCGGCCCTCGACGAGTGGCGAACAGGCGATGCCGAAGAAACCCTTATCGCTTTTGAACTGCTTCCGAGTGTCCACGCGCCAGAGGTTGGTGCCGTTCGTGAAATCCCAGGCGCTCAACATTCCATCCGCGCCGTAGGTGAAGACGCGGTTGCCATCAATCGACGGAGTGGCGCGCGGGCCTTCCTCGAAGCCGAAGTCGTCGCGGTAGGTCGCGGGATACTCCGCACGCCAGAGCCGCGTGCCGTTGGTGGCGTTCAGCGCATCGATCACTTCCTTGTCGTCCACGCGATGGAAGAGCACGACGCGGTTCGAGGCGACGACGGGACCGCTCCAACCAAGACCAGCCTTGGTCTTCCACAAAATCTTCGGCCCATCCTTGGGCCAAGTCAGAGTGAGGTTGGTTTCGCGGGAGACGCCATTGCGGTCGGGGCCGAGCAGTCGCGGCCAGTCATCGGCCCGCGTGCAGAAAGCGAGACAGAATACGGCGGCCAGGATGGTGATTCTCACGCGGCGAGTTTAGGCAGAGGCGGAAGCATTTCAATGCGCAGCTCACCTTGGGGTGGGATTGGAAGTGGCAGCCGAGTTTGTGGGTCAGGCTTCCAGCCTGACGGTTCGGGCGGCATCCCTGCCGCCCGTTCCCACGAGCGGCGCGCGCCGGCAGGAAAACCTGAACACGGGGCACGGATGCCCCGTGAACCGTCAGGCTGGAAGCCTGACCCACATCACCGCGCTCTCTCTTGACCGCTCCTTCTAATCGCGCTCGCCGATTTGAATTTATTTCTGAGTTTTCAACTTCCCGCGCAACAGCTTCGCGCGCCAGAGCCAGATGCGGTTGCGTTTCCGATCAAAGGCCGGGGCGTGCGCATCGGAGTGGATGACTTCTTCAACCTGCTCACGCGCGGCTTCGGTCTGTTTGCGGGCCAGGAGAAGTTCCGCCAACTGCACGCGGGCGCGGGCGTAGGAGTGTTCTTGGAGCACGCGCTCCCAGGTTTGAACGGCTGCCTCGGCGTGACCGAGGGCGGTGTAAGTCTCGGCCAGAGCCATCAGGGTGTAGCCGTAATCGTGACGGGAGTTCTCCCGCACCACGGCTTCGAGGAATGGTTGCGCCTCCGCCGGTTTCTTTTTTCGCAAGAGGCATTGGCCGAGGTGCGAACGCGTGTCGGGGTCGGCCGCGTCCCGCTCCAGCGCGGCGCGGTAGTGCTTCTCGGCGAGGTCGAGTTTGCCTCGCTGGAAATAAATGTCGCCGAGTTGGAGATGATGATGCGCCTTGTCGAGATGATGAATCTGCGCCTGCAACTCCTTGATGCGCCGTCGCGAGTGCGCGCCGGGCAGTTCAAAGCCGCGCGTGGCCCCGCCGCCGCCTTGCGCGCGATAGACCATGAAGAAGTAAAGCAGCGCGCTGATGACGGAGAAGGCGACGATGCAGGCGGCCCAAAGCCACTCGCGGCGGCGCAGCGCGTCGATAAACATCCAAGCCTGAAAAAGAAACCCAACGAGGGCCAACGGCGACGTGATGATGTAATGAAGATACGGCAAGTCATCCCAGAGCGCGGCAAACATGCGGACGGTTATAGCGAAAATGTTTTGGCGGGCAAGCGTCCTCGCGGCATCATTTCGGCATGTCGTCCATCACCGGCACCGTGGCCTCGCTGCATCTGCATCCTGCCAAAGCGGGCGAACACCTGCGCGCCGCAGACTCCATCGAAGTGGTGCCGGAAAAGGGCATCGTGGGGAATGGCCGTTACTTCGGTCGCCGCAGCCGCCGCACCGGGCAGCCGGGCAAGCGGCAGGTCACGCTCATCGGGCGCGAGCAGATCGCAGAGCACGCGGTCACACTGGGACTGGAGATGATTCCATCGGGCATCGTGAGATCGAACATCGAGACGACGGGCCTCAATCTCATTGCCCTCCTCGGGCAGGAGGTCCGAGTAGGCGAAGCCATCTTGTTCTTCTACGAGGCGCGGACGCCGTGCGAAAAGATGGACCGCATCTGCCAGGGATTGCGTGCGCTCATGGAGGAGCGACAGCAGGGGGTGCTGGCGCAGGTGGTGCGCGGCGGCGTGATCCGGGTGGGCGACGCCATCGTGCCATCCGGAGCGCGGCCCGGAAAGGTGTAGGAGTTTAGGAAGTTGGCCGTCACCTCCTGAGTTTTCGGCCCGCCGCCGGGCGTCTGACCGTCCGAAAATGGCGTCCCCAACCAGCGTTGCAAAAGCCGGCGCGGCGTGCTCTGCGCAATTCCCTACCGGGTGGACCACGGTGACAGCTACGGTGATTCTACGATCCCGACGGGCGTATATTTCGGCAAAAATTGTCGTTGCCTGTGCGTTTGAACCACTCTCTTATCTTCGGCGGCCCGTTTAATCAGAAGGTAATCCGTATGAAGACTCGTTTTTCCGTGTACCAATTTGGTACTTTGCTGTCCCTGCTTGTGGCATTGACCACGGCTTTTCAAGCCGAGGCCACCTACGTCAAGCTCGCCATCTTCAAGAGCGACGGCGTAACCACAGTGGTGTCCAATCAAACGATCACCTACCAGATCGTGGTCACCAACTACGGCACGCTGAACTCGCCCGGCTCCCCCGTGGTGGACACCTTTCCCGCCGGACTGGCGAACATCTCATGGACGACCACCGGCACGGGCGGCGGCACCGCCGCCGTCGCCAGCGGCACCGGCCACATCAACACCACCGTGTCGCTGCCGACCAATGCGTCGGTCACTTTCACCGCCACGGCCAAGGTGGTGGGTTCCGGTTCCTCCTGCCTCATCAGCAACTACGCGACGATTGCCGCACCTTCCGGCTTGATCGATCAGAACCTGGCGGACAACTCGGCTTCGGATGTGGATCAAATTTTGACGACGGCCTCCGCCTTGACCAGTCTCGCGCTCGCGCCCGGAGCCACCGCCACTTTCACCACGGTCGCTTCTGGTCCCGGCCCGTTCACTTACCAATGGACTCGCAACGGCGTGAACCTCGGCGGCGCGACGAGCAGTTCGTATTCGATTCCCTCCGTCGTGGCGAGCAACGCGGCCACCTATTGCGTGATCGTCAGCGGCCCTTGCAGCAGTGTGACCAACTGCGCCTCCCTCAGCGTCCTCACACCCGCCTCGATCAAGCAGCTCTATCTCAGCGCCGACGGCAGCGGCAGTCCGGATCAAGATTTGGATCGCGTGGACCCCGTGGCGAGTGGCGACGCCTCCACGGCACAGACGGCCAGCCTCGGCGGCGGCGACGGCACGGTCGCGCTCGACCGCGTTTCCACCGGCACGTCGATTACTTCCTCGCTGACGATTTCCCACATAACGACCAGCGCCGCCAACCGGCTCATGCTCGTGGGCGTGTCGCTCAATCGCCTGACTCCGACCAGCTACGAGAACGTCACCTCCGTCACCTATGGCGGGCAGAGCCTCACGCTCGTCGGCGCGCAGACGAACGCGACCACCGGCGAGGCGCTCGTTTATATTTGGGCCTTGAAGAATCCGACGGCGGGCACAGCGGACGTCGTGTTGACCTGCGACGCGGCGGCCACGGATGGTTTCCACGCGGGCGTGGCCACGTTCAGCGGAGTGAACCAAACCACACCCTACGGTTCCTTCTACTCCCACACCGGAGGCACCACCCCGGCGACCCTCACCCTGCCTTCCGCCTCCGGCGAACTGGTCTTTGACACCGTCATGCTCCGCTCGGTGGACTTCGGCGCGACGGACAGCCCGCTCGCGGGCCAGACCGCGTTGTGGAAAAACTTTTTCAACAGCCGCGTCGGTGCGGGCGGCAGCATCAAGGCCGGTGCGGCCAGCATCACGATGTCGTGGTCTGAATCCGCTGCGGCCGACTGGGCCATCGGCGCAATCTCGATCAAGCCGGCAACGGCGGGCACCGATGGCGCCGTCTTCGCCCAGACCCCCGCGCTCTGCGAAAATCTGGTCCTCGCCTCCGGCAACACGGTCGGCGCGGAAATTTATTTCTCGACCGCGAGCGGCACGATGCCGGCCAGCCCGAACATCAGCGCCACCTTGAAGCATGGCTCCACCGTCATTGCCACCAGCACCGGGGCGAACACCAACGCGGGCGGAAAAATCACCTTCAGTTTCGCGCCGCTCGCCAGCAACGTGACCATTCCCTCCGGTCAGGCCATCACGCTCGCCCTCACGAACCAGCAGTCGGGCGTCACCTTCCGCATCAATTACGACAGCGCCACCGCGCCCTCGAAGATCACCTTGCCCACCACCACAGTCATTCACGTCGATGCGCTCGGCGTTTATACGGCGGCCTATCCCGGCGGCAGTCTCGTCACCACCCAGTGGGCCAATTCCACCCTCTACGTTCGCGCCACGGTCGGCGATCCGTTTGGCGCTTACGACATCACCAGCCTGCCGCTGTCCATTGATGGGCCGGGCGTGATCGGGGATTTCTCCACCGTCCTGACGGATGCGAACGTGGTGGCGAACAATGGTTGCGCCAAGACCTATGAGTATGTCTGGAGCGCCGGCACGAACGCAGGCACCTACACGCTCATCGCCACGGGCAAGGAAGGCCTGGAGAACAGCATCATCTCGCAGCGCACCAACACCATCACGCTCAACTGCTCGAACGCCGCCGCCACCAGCCTCGCCAGCCTGACGCTGTGCGCGGGCCAGACGGCTTCGTTCAGCACCGTGGCTTCCGGCACCGGGCCATTTAGTTTTCAATGGAGCAAGAACGGCGCGAACCTCAGCGGCGCGACCAACAGCTCGTTCACCATTGGCTCCGTCGTCTTGGGCGACGCGGCCACCTACTGCGTCAAGGTCAGCGGCAACTGTGGCAGCGTGACCAATTGCGCCACCCTCACGGTCAAGACCAACACCTCGGCCACTGCTCCGACCAGCGTGCAGGTCATCGTGGGACAATCTGCTTCCTTCAGCACGGTGGCTTCCGGCACCGGGCCGTTCACTTATCAATGGAGCAAGAACGGCACGAACATTAGCGGCGCAACGGGCAGCACCTATTCGATCCCCTCTGTCGTGACAAGCAACGCGGGCACCTACTGCGTCCTTGTTTCTGGCAGTTGCAACAGCGTGACCAACTGCGCCACGCTGACCTTCAATCCCAGCGCGGCCCTCGGTGATTTCGTCTGGAACGATTTGAACTACAACGGTCGGCAGGACGCGGGCGAACCCGGCCTCTCCAACGTGCTGGTGAAACTTACGGATTGTGCGGGCGCCGTCCTGCGCACCACCAACACGGCGGCGAATGGTTTCTACCTCTTCCCCAACCTCGCGGCGGGCAGCTACAAGGTTTTGTTCACCGCGCCGTCCGGTTACGTCTTCACCACGGCGGACGTGGGGACGGACGACAAGGACAGCGATGCCAATCCCGCCTCGGGCCTGACTCCCTGCTACACGCTGGCGGCGGGTGAAACCAACCTGACCGTCGATGCCGGCCTCTATGTTTATTCCTGCGTGCCCTTCTACTCGGTCCGCCGGGCGGACGGTGACGCGGCTTACGGCGGCTCGGGCAACCACGCCGTTTATCTGCCCGGCATCGGGACGGACTTTGATTTCATCCCGACAGCCGGAAGTTTCGTGGAGGCCGCAGACGGCACGGCGCAGATGACGGGCCTCGTCCGCAGCCAGTCGAACACGAACAATGCGTTTGCGGTCAGCGTTACATTGAGCGGTCGCACCACCATCCCCGGAGTGGACAGTCCGAAGAAGGAACTCAGCGCCGGCACCTACAGCGAAAACGGCGGGCCGGTCGTGACCGCCAACTGGTATTACTACACGAACTTCACCGGCACCCTGGCCGGTCTGAGCAATAACGCCGGAGCCACGCTGACTCTGGGGCGCGTTGGTCCGGCCTTCCAGGTCGGCTTCGGTGCGAACGGCAAGAACATCAACTTCGGCGCGTCGAGCTGGTTCAACTGGACGGTCGTGCAGCAACCGACGAGCGGCACCCTGACCGCCACGGGCCAGGGCGATTTCAACCTCGACCTCCGCTCCGAGTGTGCGACCGGCGCCGTCGGTGATTTCGTCTGGTATGACACGAACTCCAACGGACGCCAGGATGCGGGCGAACCCGGACGCTCCAACGTCACGGTCAACCTGATGAACTGCGCGGGCACCATCCTCGCCACGACCAACACCGATGCGAACGGACTTTATTTCTTCGGCAACCTGCTGCCCGGCATCTACAAGATCGGCTTCACCGCGCCGTCCGGTTATAATTTCAGCCCGTCGAATGCGACCACGGACGACAAGGACAGCGACGCGAATGTGGTCACGGGCCAGACCGTCTGCTTCACCCTGAACGCGGCGGAAACCAATCTCACGCT
>JAYVWQ010000601.1:0-5056 GCA_043785945.1 Akkermansia sp. | reverse complement strand
TTTTTCTTCCCGCTGCTCGTTCTGAGCAACCTCGTGATCAGCTACAGCAATTTCTTCCGCAACCGCGAGACCTCCGCGCTCATGACGCTGCCCGTGACCGCGCAAACCATCTTTCGCTGGAAGCTCATCGAATCCGCCGTGCTCGCCTCGTGGGCTTTCTTGTTTTTAATCGCGCCGTTCCTCGCGGCCTACGGGCTGACCCGGCACATGCCGTGGCATTTCTACCCCTTCACCCTGCTGCTGGTCGCGCTGTTCATCGTGCTGCCGTCGGTGTTGGGCTGCGGGCTGGCCACGGTGGTGGCGCGCTACATGGACCGGCGCGCGTTTCAGATCGGGGCCCTCGTCGTCGGGCTGCTGGTGATCGGCGTGATTGCCTATTCGCTGCGCGCGGAGCACGGCTTGGAAAACAACACCGACACGCGCGTGGTCGAGCTGCTGGACAAGACGCTCACCCACACGCGGGCCGCACAGTTCCCGCTCCTGCCCAGCTACTGGCTCGCCACGAGCGTGCTGGAATGGGTGGATGGCGCGGTGGGCGCGGCGGTGTTCTTCGCCCTCGTGCTGTTGAGCAACGTGCTCTTCTTCGCCACGCTCGCCTGCAATTTCACCGGCGGTTTTTTCTACGAGGCGGCTTCCGCCGTGCAGAGCCGCAGCAGCGCCTTCCGCCGCTGGACGTGGTTCCAAGTCTGGCACCGCCAGCAGCAGCAGGGCGGCGGTGAGCCGGGGCTGCTCGAAAGAATTCTCGCCCTCGTGCCGCGCCTGCCGGGCGATGTGCGCGCCCTCATCGTCAAGGACGCGCGCCTGTTCTGGCGCGACACCACGCAGTGGGGCCAGTCCGTCATGCTCTTTGGACTGCTCGGCGTGTATGTCGTGAACCTCCGGCACTTCTCCCAGCAACTGACCAATCCGTTTTGGATCAACCTCGTGGCCTTCCTCAACTTGGGGGCCTGCGCGCTCAACCTCGCCACCATCACCACGCGCTTCGTCTATCCGCAATTTTCCCTCGAAGGCAAACGCCTCTGGATCGTGGGCATGGCCCCGCTTGGCCTGCGGCGCGTAGTGCAAACCAAGTTTGTCACCGCCACCGTCGCCTCGTTGGTCGTGACCTTGGGCCTGATCTGGCTCTCCTGCCACATGCTCGACATGGACCCGAACCGCACCGTTTTTTTCACCGGGGCCATCGCCGTGATGACGCTCACGCTCAACGGCCTGGCCGTCGGCCTGGGCGTGCTCTACCCAAATTTGAAGGAGGAGAATCCCGGCAAAATCGTGAGCGGCTTCGGTGGCACCTTCTGCCTGGTGATGAGTTTTCTCTACATCCTCGCCTCGGTCATTCTGCTCGCGCTGGGCGCGCCCTGGTCGCAGTCCGCCTCGGCCGAGGGCGTCATTCGCAGCGTGCTTTGCCTGAGCGCGTTCGGCGTGCTCTCGTTCGTGCTCGGCTGGCTGCCGCTCCAGTTCGGCTTGCAGCGCGTGAAAAGTTTCGAGGTTTAGTGGGTTCGTCGAAGGGCCGCGCGCGCTCCGATGGGCCATCCGCAGACGCCGGATGCAGTTTCAACTTTGAACTGAATTCGCGCGCGACTAGTCTTCGTTCGTGGCACGCAAAGATTCAGAAAGCACTCCAGAACATCACGGGTTCAACGACGTCGTGGGCGTCGTGCTGCTCGGGCTGGCCCTGTTGTTATTCATTGCCATGTCTTCCTTCGACCGCAATGACATCGCGGCCAACACCACGGTGCCGAACGTCTTCGCGCACAACTGGATTGGCCGGGCCGGGGCGTGGATCGCGCATTATTTTTTCCAGGCCTTTGGCGCGGCGGCCTTCGTGGTCCCGGTGCTCTCACTGCTCTTCGGCTTCAGTTGCTTCTTTAACACGCTCCATTATCTGCGCCGCCGCTGGGCCTGGGGGCTGGTGCTGTTCTTCTGCTGCGTCGGGTTTCTTTCGCTGTTCACCAACGAGCGGATCGTCTCGCAGCTTGACCAAAATCCAGGGCTGGCCAGCGCGGGTTTTCTCGAACATGTCTCGCGGAACCTCGGCACGGCCAGCGCGGGCGGCGTGGCGGGCGTGTGGTTGAACCAGGTCTTCGGCAACTTCGGACGGCCCGGCGCCTCCATCATTTACATCATGCTCTACGTGGTGAGCCTGCTCTTCCTGACCAACTTCCGCCTCGGCGAATGGGTGCGCGGCGTGTTCGCGAAAACGCCGGAGGGCGACGAGGAAATGTCCGCCGAGGAACGCGCGCTGGACAAGAAGGCGCGGGATTTGGAGAAGCAGGCGAAGAAGTTGCAGGAGCAGGTGGAGAAGGGCCGCGCCAAATCTGAGAAGGCGGCCGAGAAGACGGAAAAGAACGGGAAGCCGGGCAAGGCGGAGCGCGAAGAGGAGGACGAGCGCGTCGGGCTGGGCGCGGATTTGCAGCCGGTGCCCGAGCCGATGGTCCGCGACCTGAGCCTTTCCAAGCCGAGCAAGGCGGGCAAGAAGCTCACCCCAGAAACGGAGCCGGCGCTCGAGGGGGAAGTGATTTCGGCCAAAGAAATTCTCGCCGCCACTTCGGACGACATTCTCGGCAAACCCAAAAATGCCAAAGACTCCAAGGACGCGCCGCAAGCGCCCGCCCCTCTGCCCGACCCTGTCATCACCGTGGATGGTGAATCAGCCCCAGCCGCCGCACCGGGCGAGCCATTGCCCGCCGGAGCGCCGCCGCTGCCCCGGCCCAAGCTGCTGCCCAAGAAGCCCAAGCCCATCACCGTCGCCACCACGCCGCTCATTGGGAATTACCAGTTGCCGGGGCTTGATTTGTTGAACCACCCGGAGCCGAACCTCGTGCCTTCCGAGACCAAGGAGCAGCTCATGGAGCGCGCGCGCCTCATGCAGCAGACGCTGGCGCAGTTCGACATCGAGGTGCAGCTCGGCGACATCACCAAGGGGCCGACCATCACGCGCTACGAACTGCATCCCGCGCCCGGCGTGAAGCTGGAAAAAATTTCCGCGCTCTCCAACAACATCGCCGCCGCCCTCAAGGCCGAGCGCATCCACATCCTTGCGCCCGTGCCGGGCAAATCCTCCGTCGGCATCGAGGTGCCGAACCTGATCAAGACCAAGGTCATCATGCGCGACCTGCTGGAATCGGAGGAATGGAAGAACACCAAGGCGCGCATCCCCCTCGCGCTGGGCAAGGATGTCTATGGAATTCCCATCATCGCCGACCTCGCCGAAATGCCGCACATGCTCATTGCCGGCAGCACCGGCTCGGGCAAGTCGGTGTGCATCAATTCCATCGTGGCCTCGCTGCTCTACAAGTTTTCGCCCGACCAGCTTCGCTTCGTGATGATTGATCCCAAGGTCGTCGAGTTGCAGCAATACAACGCGCTGCCCCATCTCGTCGTGCCCGTCGTCACTGATCCCAAAAAGGTCATCCTCGCGCTGCGCTGGGTGGTGAATGAGATGGAGAAGCGCTACCAGATTTTTGCCCGGGTCGGATTGCGCAACATCAGCTCCTTCAACTCCCGCCCCAAAGACAAGCCCCTGCCCAAGTCTGAGCCGGAACTGCCGCTCATGGCGAAGAAGGAGAAGATCGAGACCAACTCGGAAGGCTTCGCCGTCCAACTGGACGAAGAGATCGTGGTGCCGCGCGACGAGGACATCGTCATCCCCGAGAAGCTCTCCTACATCGTCGTCATCATCGACGAGCTGGCGGACCTGATGCTGGTCGCGCCCGCTGATGTGGAGATGGCCATCGCGCGCATCACGCAGATGGCGCGCGCGGCGGGCATTCACTGCATCGTCGCCACGCAGCGCCCCTCCGTCGATGTCATCACCGGCGTCATCAAGTCGAACATCCCGGCCCGCATCGCCTTCCAGGTGGCCGCCGCCGTGGATTCAAGGACCATTCTCGATGGCAAGGGCGCGGACAAACTGCTGGGCAAGGGGGACATGATTTTCCTCCCGCCGGGCAGCGCGAAACAGAACCGGGCGCAAGGCGCGCTCATCACGGATCAGGAAATCCAGGACATCGTCGATTTCATCGCCAAGCAGGGCAAGCCGAGCTACGAGATGGAAATCCACAACGCGCTGCAAAAGATGCAGGGCAGCGTGGGCCAGGGCTTCAACCCCGACGAGAGCGGCTGCGACGAAGACGAGGAGATGATCCAGAACTGCATTGAAGTCATCCGCAGCGAACAGAAGGCCAGCGTCTCCCTCCTGCAACGCCGCCTCAAACTCGGCTACGGCCGCGCCGCGCGCATCATGGACGAACTGGAGAACCGCGGCATCGTCGGCCCGAGCAACGGCGCGGAACCGCGCGAGATTCTCATCGACCTCGATGGCGAGGGGAATGACGGCGCGGGCGCGGCGCATGGGGTATAAAGCTGACTTGGCCCTGGGTTGAATTTCCCAGGCTGGAGCCTACGTTGGCCTCATGAAAACCATGATCTTGGTCACATTCAATGACGTGGAACATGCGCAGCCGGTGGTCCATCGCCTTGAGCAGGCGGGCCTTCATCCCCATCTCCACGACGAGACCAACTGGCAGCGGCGTCACTTCGCCGAGACTCTGGCCAGCGTGAAGGTGGAGGTGGACGAAGCCGAGTACGACGAGGCGAAACGGAGACTCCGCGAGTTGGACGCGGCGGACCACTGCCTCGACCAGTCGGTAAGCTGCCCCGCCTGCGGCTCCTCCGAAGTGGATTACCCGCAGATGACGCGCAAGTTCGTCCTGCCGTCGCTGCACGCGATCTTCTACCGGCTGGGGTTCGCGGAGAAGGAATTCTACTGCCACGCCTGCCATCACACCTGGCCGACGCGCCTGAAGCTGGAGCCGGGCCGGGACGCGCTGAACTGGCCGATCAAAAACAGCCCGCTCCGCGAAAACTCGGACACGACGCCGTAGCTTGCCGAGCGCAAGGAGGCAGGGTCGCCCATGTGGGTCAGGCTTCCAGCCAGACCCACATGACCACGCCCCGTTCCGTCGCATCCGGCGTCGTTCCACCCGTTGACTTCGCCTTCGCTCGCCCGATAGCTTCGCCCACCAATTACCTTATGAAAATTATCGCGCCCCTGCTC
>JAYVWQ010000600.1:0-3464 GCA_043785945.1 Akkermansia sp. | reverse complement strand
GTCTTCATAATAATTCTCCTTCAGGCAGGCGCGCAGCTTTTCCATCCCGTAACGATAGCGACCGGCCACCGTGTTCGGCGAGAGACCCAGCAGTTCGCCCATTTCCTCAAACGTATGTTCATGCCAGATCTTCAGCACAATGACCTCGCGCTGTTCCGGCGGCAGTTTCTCCAGGCAACGCATCGCGGCCCGCTCCGCCGGCGACTCACCAGGGCCGCGCTCGAACCACCGCTTCGACTCCAGCTCCCGGGCCAGGCGTCGCAGCAAGCCTCGCTTGTAGTTGAAGGCCCGGTTGCGGAACCCCCGGATGCAGTAATGGAGCGGATTCTCCGGTCGCTCCATCGCGAGCAGCGCCATGAAGGTTTCCTGCAACACATCCTCCGCCTCGCCGTGCCCCAGCCCCAGAGCGCGCCCGTACAAGAGCAGCCCCGCCGCCTTCGTCTCGTAGAGTTGTTGTTGCCAGTCCACTGCTTGTTTCACCTGATGGACACCACGCCCCGGATATTTGTATGAAGTATTTTCCCCCAGACCCGATCACCTAGCGTCCTGGCCGCATGGCAGCAGATTCCCGCGCCAAGCGAAAGAGGGAAAGCGGGGAGTGCGACAAGCCGAGTAGTCCGCGCGCGACCATCGTTACCCGGCCTCTCCCTCGCTTCAAATCGTCCGGGTCCACATTCCTTGAATTGACAGCGCGAGGGGTTCGTCTCGAAACTCAACTTATGAATCAAGCCCCCGAAAAATTATCGTCCACGTCTCGGCGTGAATTTTTGAAAACCACTGGCACAGCGGCGGCCGTTTCGGCCCTCGCCGGAGTCATCTTGCCCCACGTCCACGCGCAGGACAGCCAGACCATCCAGGTCGCGCTCATCGGTTGTGGCGGGCGCGGCGGCGGCGCCGCCCGCGACGCGCTTTCGGCCAAGGACGGCCCCGTCAAGCTCGTCGCCATGGCGGACGTTTCCCAAACTCAGGTTAAGAACAGTCTCGACACCTTGAAGCGCAGTCCGGTGGCCAGCCAGTTGGATGTGCCGGAAGATCGCCAGTTCATCGGCTTCGACGGCTACAAGCACGCGATGGATTCGCTGCGGCCCGGCGACGTCGCGATCTTCACCACCCCGCTCGCGTTTCGCTGGGTGCATTTCACTTATGCCATCGAGAAGAACCTGAACGTCTTCATGGAAAAACCGCTCACGGCGGACGGCCCGACTTCGCGGCGCATGTTGGAATTGGCCGAGAAAGCCTCGGCGAAAAACCTCAAGGTCGGCGTGGGCCTGATGTCGCGCCACAGCCGGGCGCTACAAGAATTGCAGAAGCGCATTCAGGATGGGGAAATCGGCGAGATCAATCTCATGCGCGGCTACCGCATGGCATCCGGCCCGCTGGCCTCGGCCTTCTCCACGCGCTGGCCAGGCAAGCCGAAATTTCCGAGCGAACTGCTCTGGCAGATTTCGCGCTTTCACAGCTTCATCTGGGCGAGCGGCGGCTGCTTCAGCGACTTCTACATCCACCACATTGACCACCTGTGCATGATGAAAGGGTCCTTCCCGGTCAAAGCCCAGGCGCTGGGTGGCCGCCATTATCGCACCACGCCGGACGGCGTGCCCTACGTCGATCAGAATTTCGATTCGTACGCCGTGGAATACACCTTTGCCGACGGCGCGGTCATGTATATGGACGGGCGCTGCGTCACCGGGGCCGAGGCGATTTACAACAGTTCCGTGCAGGGAAGCAAAGGCTCGGCGATTGTCGCCAAGAACGGCGACTGTGGATTGCCTTCGAGCACGTATCGCACTCTGAAGCCGCAACGTGACAGCCTGCTTTGGACTTCGCAGGTCAAGCCCGACCAAGCCGATCCCTATCGCAATGAGTGGAACGACTTGATCGCCGCCATCCGCGCTGACAAGCCGTATAACGAGGTTCCGCGCGGCGTCCAGGCCAGCGTCGTCACCTCCATGGGCCGCATCGCCGCCCACACCGGCCGGGAGACCACCTACGAAGACGTGCTCAATGGCGACCGTGAATACGCGGCGGGTTGCGACAAATGGACGATGGATTCACCGCCGCCGATCATCGCGGATGCGGACGGCTTTTATCCCGTGCCCATGCCGGGCAAGACCACCAAGCATGAGTATGAACTGAATATCAAACCTGATTTTCTGACGAGTCGTGCAACGGAAAAACCTGTCGCACCGCCAGAACCTGTGAAAATTTTGTCTCCTCAAATTGAACCGACGAAGGCTCCTGCGGCTCATCCGCGACCGAGCTTGAAGCCAATCACCAAAGGCGGCGCAGGGGGTCTGATGCGTTAATTGGATTTCGTCGTCAATCAACCCGCAGCCCCGATGGCTGCGGGTTTTTACTGTTGAAAGTTGCAGGTTGGCGCAAGCGAACCTGCAACTTTCATTTTCCACCCGGCGCTTGGCGATGGCGGGCCAGGAAACCGGGAGCGCGGCCCGCCAAATCCGCCCGACGTTGTTGGGCCAGCAAACGTCCATACACGCTGAGATCGTGCGCGAACATTTCCAACCGCTGCTTGAACGCGTCACTCGTGATTTGTCCGTCCTTCAAATCCTCGCGCTCAGAAAAGGAAACGCCGTAGGGCATGGACCACGCGTAGCACTGCCGCGCCACGGTGCGGAGTTGATCCGTCACGGTCAGCCCTTTCTCATGCGAAGCCACGACGCTGGCAAACAGTTTTCCGGCAAACTCCGTCCAGAAATGATCGAGGAAATTTTTAATCCCGCTGCTCATGCTGCCATGATAATCGGGCGTGCCGAGGACGAGGACATCCGCGCGATTCACGCGCTCCTGAAGCGGCTTGTAGGGAGCGGAGGCGTAGGCGGATTCGGGATTGAAGAGGGGCAGCGGCTCCTCGGCGAAATCGAGCACGTCCACGGAGCATTCAAGGGCGCGCAATTTTTCCGCGAGGGCAGCCAGCACCGCGCGCGTGACCGAGGCGCGGTTCAAACTGCCCACCACCAACAACACGTTCAGCGAATTTTCAGACATGCCGGGAAACGTCGGAACTGCCCCTGCAAAAGTCAAAACTCAACGCGCGGCCCAATCGGACGGACGGCGAGGACGAGCCGGGCGACCGTCCATTTTTTAGCCGCGCTGTCCCAAGCCCATTCAGGTTTGTCCCATACGACACCTGGCCTACGCAAAAACACGACGTATCCGGCGTGAAACGCCCGATGGCACCGCCGCTGCTAAGGCTGGGCCATGAAGAATATCGGAGCTTCTCTACTCATTGTGTGCAGCGTCCTCGGCGTCTGGTGCGTGGGATCACTCCCCGCCCAAGCCAATTCCTTGCAACCCAACAAGGTCCAATACTCCGCCGACCAGCTCATGACGTCCACGGGCGTCGAGGCTGAGGCGAGCGGACGCGTGCAGGTCTTCCTGAAACAACAGGGCACATCTGATCACCAGCGCCTGCGTCTGCTAGTGGGCGGGCTGGATGCGCGCAC
>JAYVWQ010000599.1:0-2631 GCA_043785945.1 Akkermansia sp. | reverse complement strand
CCTTCATCCGCACTCGCATTCGCCTGCCAGATCTCAGCCGTGGTGGTGGCTTCGGCCACGGTTTCGGCCGCGCGGCGGCGTTTGCGAAACCGGTCGATGGCTTTGTTGCGCGTCAAGGAAACGAGCCAGCTCATCGGCTTGCCCAGCGTGGAATCATAAAGCGGCGCGCGCTCCCAGATTTGCAAAAATGCCTCCTGCAAAACATCCTCGGCCTCGTGCGGGTCGCGGAGAATGCGGACGACGAGCGAGAAGAGCAGCCCGGAATGGCGGTCGTACAACTGGGCAAACGCCGCCATGTCGCCCCGCGCAGTGTGGGCGAGCAACTCGACGTCTTCAGGAAGGGCTGGAGCTTCGGGGGCGTTCATTAACGGGGGCGCAGAATAAAGTTCCGGGGCCGGGAAGCAATGAGAAGATGGGCCTTGGGTCACGGTTTGGACCACGCCATTCGCGGTCCCACTCCGAGGGTTGCGCAAGGGACGCGGAGGCGAACATTCCGGGGCCAGGGGCCGGGGCGTCTCTTCATTTTGGCGGCTCGTGTTCATGGCTTCGGGTTACCTGAGCGCGGCCACGAGATAAATGACGCCCACCACGGCGATGAGCAGGGAGCCACCGCGCTGCATGGTGAGGGAGAGCCACTCTTGGCTCGCCGCGTCGGGACGGAGGGCGCGCACGGCTTTCAATCCGAAGAACAAGGGAAGCACGACCATTTGATGCCCCAGTTCGACACCCAGGCTGAAGGCCAGGATGGCCAGTCCGACGGCGAATCCATTCAGGCCCTCGGTGGCGCTCAACAGGCCGCCCGCAAAACCCAGCCCGTGGAAGAGGCCGAAGAAAAACGCCGTGGCCAGGCGCACCCAGCCGCGACTTCGTTTGGGCCAGAGAAAATTCGACGCGGCCACGAACACGATGCTGCCCGCGATCATCGGCTCCACGATGTGCGATGGCAGCCGCACGATGTTCATCACGCAGAGCGTGAGCGTCACGGTGTGGGCAAGGGTGAAGGCCGTCACCACTTTGACCAAGTCCCAGAAGGTCGCCGCGCCCAAGACGAGCGCCGCCACGAAGAGCAGATGATCGTAGCCGCTCAGAATGTGGCCGATGCCGTGGCGCACGTACTGTTGCATCATGCGGCCGCGCCCCGGCGCAGCCGCAGCGATGGAGTCTGTCGCGGTGCATGCGATTTCCAGAGGTTGCTGTCGGGAGAGTAACAGTCCGTCGTGCATCGTCTGGCCATTCTGCCGGACGCGCACGACAAACGACGCCTCCCAGGCATTGCCCGGCGCATACTCGATCTCGTTCAACAAATCCTCCTCAAGGCGGACGCGCGCCGGGACCGCCGCGACCGGAAACTCCAGTTGATAAACCACGAAGTCATTGGTGGATGCCGCGACGCCCAGCACGCGCCCCGCCACGCGCTGTCCGTCAGCCCAGACTTTCAGGTGGCGGAGCAAGTAATCGCCGTGCCGCCGCCAGACCTCGGGGAGGGTGGCGGCTTTCGACGCGTCCGACGGGGCGAAGGCGTTCGCGACAAAAACTTCTTCACCCGAGACGCGCGCCTGGATGTGAATGGTCCCGGAAGAAACCTGCACCTCCAACGCACCCTGCGCCACCGGGTGAGCCGAAGCCGAGTGGCTTGCGGACAGCACACCCACCACGAGCAAGACGAGAATGCGCAGCGTGTTCATCGGTGCATGTGGAAGGAGTTGTAGCGGGGATTGACCGCCAGCGCCTGCTTGAGCAACCCGCTGCCTCGCTCGATCTGCCCGGCTCGCGAAAAAATCATGCCGGCATGAAAGAGCAGATGCGCATCCTTCGTGCCGAGCACCAGGGCGTGCTCCATCTCGGCGGCGGCGGCGGCGAATTCGCCGCTGCGGTAGAGCGCCCACGCTAGCGAGTCCGAGGCGTAGATGCTGTCCCGCGACTCCTTGTCCCGACGCGCCCAGCGCAACGCCTCCGCCGGATTCTCCTGCGCGTCCGAGAAAAATCCGGCGAGATGATGATAGTAGTGGGCGTTGGTTGCGCTCACCGATTTCAAATACGCGTTCAAGGCGCGCTCGTGCCAGGGTTTCGCGTCGGCGGAGCGGTTCATGAAAACGTAAAGATCGCCCAGCGCCTGAAAAAATTCCGCACGCGGCACCGCCGTCACCACCTGCTGATACAAGGTCAGAGCCTCCTCAAATTTCCCCTGCGCCGCCCGCACCTCGGCGAGATGTTCCAAAACAAGATAACTCTCCGGACGCAGCCGGCGGGCCGAGTCGTATTGGCTGAGGGCTATTTCCAGCCGGCCTTGGCGGAAGAACAGTTCCCCCAGCCGCACGCGATACCACACGCTCTCCACGCCGGGTCCGAGATTTTGCTGGAGCAAGTCAATGGCGGTCTGCGTCTGGCCCTTCAGTTCGGCGAGACGAGCCAGCCGCGCCCGGACGGAGGGCGCGGATTCACCGTCGCTGAGTTGCGCGTATATTTTGGCCGCTTCCGCGTAATGGCCCAGCTCCAGTTCCGCATCACCGGTGGTGGCCAGCGCCCCACGATCGCGCGGGTCAATGGCCCAAGCCTGGCGAGCCAGCGTGAGCGCCTCGCGAAAATGATGGGATTCGAATTCCGCCAGCGCGAGGGCGGATAGACCGCCGG
>JAYVWQ010000598.1:0-2752 GCA_043785945.1 Akkermansia sp. | reverse complement strand
TTAGCCGACTCATCGCTTCGGGGAGGGATTGGATGCCTCTGGCAAATCCAACCAGATTCACCGGGTCAAGAAGGGCCGGAAGTTAGCTGCGGCTGAACTGGAGCGTCAGGCTCAATCAAGCGAGCTATTGCACGTCCTCACCCAGTTCCACGTTCCAATAAGCCAGGTCGAGAAAGTGTTTCCAGCTATCGTGATGCACTCCCAAGTTGACCTGCACGAAGGGTCGCCATTTGGGCTTCTTTGGTTTTCGGATCAGACGCAAGCCCGCCTCCATCGGCGTTCGGTTCGCTTTGGAAGTATTACACTTGATACAAGAGCACACGATGTTCTCCCAAGTGGTCGGCCCGCCCCGATCCTTGGGGATGACGTGATCCAAGTTCAGATCCTTCCGTTCAAAAACACCGCCGCAGTACTGGCAGGTGTTCCGGTCCCGCTCAAAAATGTTGTGCCGGGTGAATTTCACCTCCTTCTTGGGCAGCCGATCAAAAAGGCAAAGCAGGATGACGCGCGGAGTCCGAATTTTGAACGAGATGGTGTGGATGCTCTCGGCGTGGGGTTCCTGCTGTGAAAAATCACGCCATTGGTTGAAACTGAAAGTTTGAAATGCGCCGTCATCCGCGTTGAGCACCACATGGGCATGGCCCTCAAACAGCAGAGTCAAGGCTCGGCGAACCGTGCAGATGTTCACCGCCTGCCAGAGGCGGTTGAGCACCAGAACATGTTGATTCAAGTGCGAAATCATAATCGTCAACGACTTCAACACCCTATCAGAAGCCCCGGAAATGTGTCAATTCAGCCGTGGTTATTGGCGGTTAGTGATGCCCGAAAGACTCTTGATCGGGTCTGCCAGCCGAATAATTCCTCGCGCGGCCCGGAGCGCGGGCGTCTCGCCCGCGTGTTTCAAAAACCATCGCAGCGCGCCGAGTTATTCGGACAGGCTCTTAATACCCACCCCTGCCGAGCGAGCTGGTCTCCGGCGTAATACCCACGCCGGATTCTTCTGCGGCCAGACGCCGCCGATACTCGTCCATCATCGCCGCCGTGGCCGTCGCCCCGCAGCGCGTGCCGCCGAGATTGCGGACGAGGATGAGTCCATCGAGATCGCGCACGCCACCAGCGGCCTTCACCTGCACCTTGGCCGAGACGCTGGCGCGCATGAGTTTCAGATCGTGTTCGGTCGCGCCTTGGTAGTTGTAGCTGCCGTCCTTCTGCTTCACGAAGCCGTAGCCCGTCGAGGTCTTCACCCAGTCCGCACCCGCGCGCTCGCACAGTTGGCAGAGCCTGATTTTGAATTCGTCGCCCCCCAGACCCGCACCGCCGTTGGTCAGGTAATCATTCTCGAAAATCACCTTCACCTTCGCGCCGTGCCGGTGCGCCTCGTCGCAGACGGCCCGCACGTCGTGCTCCACGTAATCCCAGTCGCCGCCCAGCGCCTTGCCGATGTTGATGACCATGTCGATCTCGGCCGCGCCATCTTTGCACGCCAGTTCCGTCTCGTAGCGTTTCGACTCGGTGCAACTGTTCCCGTGCGGAAAGCCGATGACCGCGCCGACCAGCACGCCGGAGCCGCGCAACCATTCGACGGCGCGCTGCACAGCGTAGGGCTTGATGCACACGGAGGCCGCGCCGTATTTCGCGGCCAGCTTGCAACCCTCCTCCAGGTCCCGATCCGTCATCGTCGGATGCAGGAGCGAGTGGTCGATCATTTTGGCGAGCTGTTCGTAGGTATATTTCATTGGAATGCGGTTGGCACTTTAGAAAAGACGGCGCGGCTGCTTCACAACTGCACGCAGACCGCCTTGGTTTCAGTGTAAAGCTCCAGCGCTTCCGCGCCCATCTCGCGGCCCCAGCCGGACTGCTTGTAGCCGCCGAAAGGCAGCGCGGCGTCGAAGATGTTGTAGCAGTTGACCCACACCGTGCCGGCGCGGATTTCGGAAGCGAGCCGGTGCGCCTTCGCGACATCGCGCGTCCACACGGCGGCGGCGAGTCCGTAGATGTTGTTGTTCGCGGAACGCACCACTTCGTTCACGTCGGTGAACGGCACGGCGCAGACGACGGGGCCAAAAATTTCCTCCTCCAACACCTTCATGCCGGGCTTGGTGTTCACAAGCACGGTAGGCTGCACGAAGTAGCCCCGGTTCCCTTCACGCTTTCCGCCGGTGACGGACTTCGCACCCTCGGCCTGACCGGAGTGCAGGAAGCCCATCACGCGATTCAACTGCTCCTCGGAAACCAGCGGTCCCATCTCGGTGTCGGGCGCGTGCCCGGGACCAATCTTGATCTTCTTCGCGGCGGTGGCGACGCCCTCGACCACTTTGTCGAAATGTTTCTTGTGCACGTAGAGCCGCGAGCCGGCGCAGCAGCACTGGCCGTGGTTGAAGAAGATGGCGCTGGCCGCACCGGGAATCGCCGTCTCCAGATCGGCGTCGTCAAGAATGATGTTGGGCGACTTGCCGCCGAGTTCGAGGGAGACCTTTTTCAAATCGTTGGCGGCGGCCTTGACGATGAGCCGTCCCACTTCGGTTGAGCCGGTGAACGCAATCTTGTCGATGCCGGGATGCCCGGCCAGAGCGGCCCCCGCCGTTTCGCCGAGGCCGGTGACGATGTTGACCACGCCATCGGGGAAGCCCGCTTCCTGAAACAGTTCGCCGAGGCGCAACGCCGTGAGCGGCGTCTGCTCGGCGGGCTTGAGCACCACGGTGCAGCCGGTTGCGAGCGCCGGGCCGAGCTTCCACGCCGCCATGAGCAGCGG
>JAYVWQ010000597.1:0-12426 GCA_043785945.1 Akkermansia sp. | reverse complement strand
GAAGGTGGCCGGAGGCCGGATGAGGGGTGGGAACGCCCACGACTCCGATTTACACGAGAGACTTCAATCACGGTCACTGGCGTCATCACCCCTCACCCTAGCCCTCTCCCCGTTGAGGGGAGAGGGGACCGGAGGGGCGTCGGTAGTTTGGGTGTCGGGGGCGGGTTCGGCAGAGTTCGGTTTGTTTAACAGCAGCAAGGAATTTTAATCGTTATGGGCAAGCCAACAGGATTCATGGAGTTCAAGCGCGAGTTGCCGGTGGACCAGCCGGAGCTGAAGCGCATCGCACATTGGAACGAGTTTCACGAGCACATGCCGGAGCCGAAGCTCAAGCAGCAAGGCGCGCGATGCATGGATTGCGGCGTGCCGTTCTGCCACAACGGTCGATTGCTCGCCGGCATGGCTTCGGGCTGCCCGATCAACAATCTCATTCCGGAGTGGAACGATCTCGTCTATCGCGGTCTCTGGTCGGAGGCGCTGGAGCGCCTGCACAAGACGAACAACTTCCCCGAGTTCACCGGGCGCGTCTGCCCCGCGCCGTGCGAAGGTTCGTGCGTGCTCGGCATCAACGAGCCGCCGGTCACGATCAAGAACATCGAGTGCGCCATCATCGACAAGGGCTGGGAGGAAGGCTGGGTGAAGCCGTTCACGCCCGTGACGCGCACCGGCAAGAAGGTCGCCGTGGTCGGCTCCGGTCCCGCCGGACTCAGCGCCGCCGAACAGCTCAACAGCGCCGGCCATGACGTGACGGTTTATGAGCGCGCAGATCGCATCGGTGGCCTGCTCATGTACGGCATCCCGAACATGAAGCTCGACAAGAAGGAAGTCGTGCAGCGCCGCGTGGATTTGATGGCGGCGGCCGGCATCACGTTCGTGACCAACACGGAGATTGGAAAGAACTTTCCCGCCGAGCAGTTGATGAAGGACTTCGACGCCGTGGTGCTTTGCACCGGCGCGACCAAGCCGCGTGATTTGCCCATCGAAGGCCGGCAGTTGAAGGGCGTCCACTTCGCGATGGAGTTCCTGACCGCAAACACCAAGGCGCTGCTCGACCAGCACAAGAACGGCAGCTTCATCGACGCGACCGGCAAGGATGCCGTCGTGATCGGCGGCGGCGACACCGGCACGGATTGCGTGGGCACCTCGATGCGCCACGGCTGCAAGAGCCTTGTTCAACTTGAGATTCTACCGAAGCCGCCGCTGGAGCGCGCCGCCGACAATCCCTGGCCGCAATGGCCGAAGACCTACAAGCTCGACTACGGCCAGGAAGAGGCGAAGGCCAAGTTCGGCGCCGACCCGCGCGTTTATCTCGTCACCGCGAAGCGTTTCCTCGCTGACGATCACGGCCACGTCGAAGGCGTGGAGATCGTCGATGTGCAATGGAGCCGCAACGACAAGGGCCAGTTCGTCCCGACGCAACTGGAGGAAACCAAGCGCGTCCTGCCCGCGCAACTTGTTCTTCTCGCGATGGGTTTCCTCGGGCCGGAAGACGTCATCGCGCAACAACTCAACGTCGTTCGCGACGAGCGCTCGAACTACAAGGCCGAGCACGAAAAATACACGACGAACATTCCCGCCGTCTTCTCTGCCGGCGACTGCCGCCGTGGCCAGAGCCTCGTGGTCTGGGCCATCAACGAAGGCCGGGGCGCGGCCCGCGAGTGTGATCGCTTCCTGATGGGGACGACAACATTGCCGTAGCGGTCGGAGCGGTGGACAGCCATGCCGGCAGTACCGCCCAATTTGTGAACAGCGGACTCGGCGGTCCGCTGCTTTTTACCTGTCTTGCGTGGCGGCGGCGTGGAGTTGTCGCGCGGCCAGCACTTTTCCCGAGGGCCGGTAGTTCGCGATGAACTCGCGGCGGAAGTCGCTGAAGGTTCCGGCGGCGAGATGCGCGCGCATGTCGGCCATGACTTTGAGATACATGTGCGAGTTGTGAACGCTGACCATGCGCAGGCCGAGAATCTCGTTCACGTTCAACAGGTGGCGGAGGTAGGCGCGGGTGAAATTCTGGCAGGCGTAGCAGGTGCAGCCTTCCTCGATGGGCGTGAAGTCGGCTTTATACAGGCCGGCCTTGATGCTGATGGCTCCCTTGGTCGTGAAGGCCGTGCCGTTGCGCGCCACGCGGGTGGGCAGCACGCAGTCAAACATATCCACGCCGCGCGCCACGAGTTCCACGAGTTGCGCGGGCGTGCCGAGGCCCATCGCGTAGCGCGCCTTGTGCGCGGGCAGGTGCGGCTCAGTCAACTCGATGGCGGCGAACATTTCGTGTTCCGGCTCGCCCACGCTCACGCCGCCAATGGCGTAGCCGTCGAAGTCCATCGCGACCAACTCTTTCGCGCAGTGCTCGCGGAGCTTCGCATCGCTCGCGCCTTGCACGATGCCGAAGACGAACTGCCCTTCCGCGCGCGGCTGCTCCCGACACTCCTTCGCCCAGCGGATGGTGCGCTCGACCGCGCCTTTCATCTCCCCCGCGCTCGCGCCGTGCGGCGGACATTCGTCGAAGACCATCGCGATGTCGGAGCCGATGATGCGCTGAATGTTCATGGACTCCTTTGGCCCGAGAAAGAGCAGCGAGCCATCGAGGTGGGAGCGAAACTCCACGCCGTGCGGTTTGATCTTCCGAATTTTCGCGAGGCTGAAAACCTGAAAGCCGCCGCTATCGGTCAGAATGGGCTTCGTCCAGTTCATGAATTTGTGCAGCCCGCCCGCCGCCGCCATGATCTCCATGCCCGGCCGGATCGAGAGATGATAGGTGTTGCCGAGAATGATCTGAGTGCCCATCTCGAGCAGTTCGCGCGGGTCGAGCGCCTTCACACTGGCCTGCGTGCCGACGGGCATGAAGACGGGCGTTTCGACCACGCCGCGCGTGGTGTGCAGCCGCCCGAGGCGGGCTTTCGATGAGGCATCTGTCTTGAGCAATTCAAACACGGGCGGATTAAACAGGCGGGGCGTTCCAAGGCAAAGCACCGAAACGAGACGGTGGGCGAACGGAGTATCATGCCCATTCCTGTTTTCAGGCTTCAAGTCCCGGAGCGGGACAGCCGCTGAGTATTCGGGCCTGACATGTTTCCGATTTCAAAACACCCGCGCATTGCGCTGGCGCGACCCGTCACTGGTACATCCACGACGGGCGCTCCCGCATCGTTTCAAATGGCCCTGCTCGACCGGGCGCATCAGCAGGCGGCGGTCGCGGCGCTCGGCCAGGCGGCGTTGAGCGGGGTGGATTTTTCCACCTTGCTGGAACAGGCCGCATTGTTTCTGGCGCAGACGCTTTCCATCGACTTCGCGAGCATCCATGAACTCCAGACGGACGGAGGCACGCTGCGGATGGTGGCGGGGTTCGGCTGGAACAGCGGGTTGGTGGGCACCGAGATAACACGCACGGAGCCGCCCGCGCTCGCTTCGCAGATTCTGAATTCCAGCGAGCCAGTAATCCTCCATGACGCCCGCAGCATGGCGGCGGGCACCCTGCCGGAATATCTGCGCACGCACGGCGTGGTCAGCGGCATCAGCCTGATGATTCCCAACGGCTCGGCGGCGTGGGGACTGTTGGAGGCTCACAGTCGTTCCCGCCGTTCCTTCGCCGAGGATGATTTCCATTTTCTCCAGTCGATGGCGAACGTCATCAGCACGGCTCACTCACGCCGACAGGCCGAGGCCGAGCGCGAACATCTGGCGGCGTTCGTGCAGTACAATCCCAATCCCGTCATCGAACTGGATGCCGACGCCGTTGCCACCTATTGCAACGACGCAGCCCGCATCGTGACGGGCGCGCTGGCCAAACAACACCCGGGTGAACTGCTGCCCGGACGCTGCGCCGAGATTGTCCGCCAGTGCCTCACTCAGGACATGAACGTGCTGCACGAGGTCGTGGAGGTTTCGGGGCGTACCCTGTCGTGGTCGTTCTTTCCCATCGCGAGCATCGGGCGCGTGCATGGTTATGCCGTGGACATCACGGAGCGCATGAGTTTGGAAGCGCAGTTGCGCCAGTCACAGAAGATGGAGGCTATCGGCCAGCTGGCCGCCGGCGTGGCGCATGATTTCAACAACATCCTCACCATCATGCAGGGTCTGGTGCGGCGTCTCGGACTAAGCGCGTCGCAGGAGCAGAACGTGATGCTCGACCAGTTGTTTGACACGACGGAGCGCGCGGCCAGCCTGACGCGGCAACTGCTGGCCTTCAGCCGCAAGCAGGTCATGCAGCTTCATGTGCTCTCGCTCGGCGAGGTCGTGGCCAAAATGAGCAAGCTCCTGCAGCGCCTGATCGGCGAGAACATCACCCTGATCGTCGAGCAGACGGAAGATGCGCCGCCGCTGGAAGCGGACGCGTCGATGATGGAACAGATCGTCCTGAACCTGGCCGTGAACGCGCGCGACGCCATGCCGCACAGCGGACAGCTCTACATCCGCACCGACACGGCGGAGGTGGAGCACGAGGGCAAGACCTCGACCTGGGTGCGCCTGCGCGTGCGCGACACGGGCTGCGGCATTCCGCCGGAAGTTTTGCCCCGCATCTTCGAGCCGTTCTTCACCACCAAGGAAGTGGGCAAAGGCACCGGCCTCGGACTGGCGACCGTCTTCGGTGTCGTGAAGCAGCATGGTGGCTTCGTGGAGGTCGAGAGCGCGTTGAATGAGGGCACCACCTTCAGCATTTTTCTGCCGCCGACCACGAAGACACTTGAGACGGAACGCACGGTCAAAGCGCAGTCGGTGCTCAAGCGCGGCGCGGGCGAAACCATTCTGCTGGTCGAGGACGAACCGATCTTGCGCGAACTGGCGCAGGCGATTCTGGTCGATGCCGGTTACAAGGTGCTGGAGGCGGAGCAAAGCGAGGAAGCCCTGAGCGTCTGGCAGCAGCACGAGGGCAAAATCGACTTGCTGCTCACGGACATGGTTTTGCCTGGGGGCATGACCGGGCGCGAACTGGCCGCGCAACTGCAAAAAATCAAGCCGCAGCTCAAGATTATCTACAGCACAGGCTACAGCCCGGACGTGGTGGAATCGGACGGCGGGCCGGTGAATTTCCTGCAAAAGCCATATCCGCCAGAAACGCTCATGCGGGCGGTGCGCTCGTGCCTGGATGGTTTGGTCAGCTAGACCAACAATTCCATTACCCGCACCAAGGCGTCTTCCTTCTTCACCAGCGTCAATTCGCCGCCACGAATCTTCAGTTCAATTTCGCCCTTGGCCAGGGACTTCTCGCCGATACCAATGCGGATGGGGAAACCAATCAAGTCGGCGTCCTTGAACTTCACGCCGGGACGGTCGTCGCGGTCGTCCAGGATCACGTCCACGCCCCGCGCGGCGATCTCGGCGTAAAGTTCTTCCGCCAGCTTCATCACTTCGCTGCCGGGAACGACACTGAGCGGCGTGATGCACACAGTGTGCGGCGCGACGGACTTGGGCCAGATGATGCCGTCCTTGTCGTTGCACTGCTCAATGATGGCCTGAAGCGTGCGCGTGACGCCGATGCCGTAGCAACCCATGACGCTGGGTTTGCGCGAGCCGTCCTCGGCGAGGAAGGTCGCGTTGAGCTTCTCGCTGTATTTGGTGCCGAGCTTGAAGACATGGCCGACCTCAATGGCGCGGCGAATCTTCATCGGCTGGCCCGTCGCGACACACAGTTCCCCTGCCCTGACCGTGCGGACATCAGCCCAGACATCGACCGTGATGTCGCGGTCCATCTCGACGTGACGCAGGTGAAAGCCGTCTTCGTTCGCGCCCGTCGTCATGCCCTTCGCCCCACGCAGCGTTTCGTCGGCGATGACTCGAACGGTGGCGTCCTTCCGAGTGCTGGTCACGGCTCCGAGGCTGCCGGGATGCGCGCCGACGGCGGTGAAAATTTCCTCGGCCCCGGCCGCACGGAAAATCGTGGTGCCGGTCTTGCCGGCGAGCTTGGCCTCGTTGAGCTGGTCATCGCCACGCAGCAGCACGATGACGAGTTTGCCGTCGGCGTTGTAGATGAGCGTTTTAATCTGCTGATGAGCAGCGACTCCGTAGGGATCAGCCGCGAGCGCGTCGATGGTGACGACGCCGGGCGTGGCGAATTTTTCCGGCGCGGCTCCGGTGCTTTCAGCAGGGGTTGGCGTCAAGGCTCCACGACTCGCGGCCTTCTCAATGTTCGCGGCGTATTTCCCGGACTCGCAATAGACCACTTCGTTCTCGCCCGTCTCGGCCGGGACCATGAACTCGTGCGAGTAGTTGCCACCGATGACGCCGGTGTCGGCTTCGACGGGGAAATTCTGCAACCCGCAGCGCGTGAAGATGCGCGTGTAGGCGTCATACATCTTGTGATAGCTGACCATCGCCGCCTCGTCGCTCACGTCGAAGCTGTAGGCGTCCTTCATGATGAACTCCTTGGCGCGCATAAGGCCGAAGCGCGGGCGGATCTCGTCGCGGAATTTCACGCTCACCTGATAGAAATTCACGGGCATCTGCCGGTAGGAATTGATCTCGCTGGCCGCGACGGTGGTGATGACCTCCTCGGCGGTGGGACTCATGATCCATTCCTTCTTCTGGCGGTCACGGACTTTGAAGAGCACATCAGCGGCGGTCTCGTAGCGGCCCGACTGCCGCCAGATTTCCGGCGGCTGGAGCGCCGGCATGAGGACTTCAAGGCCACCCGCACGGTTCATCTCTTCACGGACAATGCCCTCGACCTTGCGCAGCGCGCGCAGTCCGAGCGGGAGGAACGTGTAGAGTCCGCCCGCCAGTTTGCGAATGAGACCGGCGCGCAGCAGCAGCTTGTGCGACGTGATCTCCGCCTCGGCGGGAGTTTCTTTGAGGGTGGGAATGAATGATTGGGTCCAGCGCATAAAAATAATTTTCCCATAGAGTCGCTGAGGCACAGAGTTTGAACTGTCTCTGTGTCTCCGTGGCTCTGTGGCAGTCGGAGTCTATTTGACGGTATTGACCAGCGGAGCCATCCCTTGAATCCGCACCTCCAGCCGGTCACCGGATTCGATTGGTCCCACGCCGCTCGGGGTGCCGGTGAGAATCACATCACCGGGGAGCAGTGTCATGTTCGTGGAGATGAAGCTCACGAGGTGGAAACAGTTGAAGATGAGTTGGCTCGTGTTCGAGTTCTGCCGGAGCTGGCCGTTTTGGAAAAGCTGAATGGTCAGATCATGCGGGTCGAGCTTCGTCTCCACGTACGGCCCGAGGGGAGTGAAGGTGTCGAAGGACTTGGCCCGCGCCCACTGGCTCTCGGCCGCCTGAATGGTCCGGTCGCTGATGTCCTGCGACGAGGTGTACCCAAAGATATAACGCGCCGCCGCCGCCGGGGTCACGTTGCGCACCCGGCGACCGATGACGATGGCCATCTCGGCCTCGAAGTCGGTGCGATGCTTGGCAAAGGGGATTTCAATCTTGCCGCCATCCGGGATGAGCGAGGTGGTGGCCTTGAGCCAGAAGAGCGGTTCCTTGGGCAGCGGCTTGCCGGATTCGCGGGCGTGATCGGCGTAGTTCAAACCCACGGCGATAATCTTGCTGGGGTGGACGGGCGTGAGAGTGCGAAGTCCCTTGACCGGTGTGGGCTTCTTCTCGAAGGACGGCGAGCCGAACACGTCCCCTTGCACGCGATAGATTTCCCCATCCACCACCTTGGCATGAAAGATTTCCTCGCCCTTCTGAAACCGGCCAATTGCTGCCATAAATTGGGTGTCGTTGTAGCAAGAAACCAAAGCGGGTCGCAAGCAGGAACTGGGATCGCGCGCAGTCAAGCCCGCCGGAATCGCAAGGCAACGGACTGAATCTTTCGCGTGACATGGCAAAAGTTCTATGGAACATCTCGCCCCCTATGAAACACTTTCTGCTCACTTGCACGGTCGCCCTCAGTCTGGGGCTGGTGGCCGGTTGCAACGCTCAGGACAAAAAAAACGAAACCAAACCCGCCCCGGAAACCAAAAAGGAAACCAAACCTGTGACAGCCAAAGAAGTCGCGGTCATCAAGACGACCGCAGGAGAAATGGTGATCGAACTGTGGCCCGATGTGGCCCCGAACACCGTCGAAAATTTCAAGAAACTCGCCGGCACCAACTTTTACGACGGCACCTGCTTCCACCGCGTCATCAAAGGTTTCATGATCCAAGGCGGCGACCCGCTGACCAAGGATGCCTCGAAGGAAGCGGCTTGGGGCACGGGCGATCCGGGCTACAAGATCAAAGCTGAGTTCAGCGAGAAGTCACACACGCGCGGCGTCATTTCCATGGCCCGTTCGCAAAGCCCCGACTCGGCCGGCAGCCAGTTCTTCATCTGCCACGGCGCTCCGACTTTCCTCGACCGCCAATACACCGCCTTCGGCCAGCTCATCAAAGGCGACGACGTGCTGGAAAAAATTGGCACCACCCCGACGCATCCGCCCGACCGGCCCAACACCGTCCAGCGCGTCGAGAGCATCCGCATCGTCCCGGCTGATTCGATCAAGTAATCGAAGCTTATTTACGACGCGGATGGGCTGCGGCTCATCCGCGTTTTTCATTTATGGAATTGGATCAACTCGCCGCCGCGCTCGTCGCCCTCGGTTGTCCCGCTGACAAGTCGCGCGAGATGGCCGCGCAACTCGACAAGCGCGCCCGGCAACTCGCCGAGCAACCGGGCCGCAGCTACGAAGAAGCCATGACCCACCTCCTCGGTCTGATGCGGCAAGGCTGGGCCGCGCAGAATCCCGGCGCGTGAAATCACCGGAACGCCAAAGGCCGCGAAACGAATTGAAATCCAGCCGCCCTACTCGCCACGATGGACACCCATGAGTTCCCGCGTGATTCTCGTCACAGGTGCCAACGGTGGTCTCGGTCAGGCCATTGCGCGCACCTTTCTGGCTGAGTCCCCGGACAACCACGTCTGGCTCGGCGTGCGGACCAACCGCACCGCCGCTGATGCTCTCGCTACCGAATTTCCGAGCCGCGCCCACGCCATCGAACTCGACGTGACCGCGCCCGACCAATGGACGCGCGCTCTGGAAACAATTCTCGCCGCCCACCAACGCCTTGATGTGCTGGTCAACAACGCCGGTCACCATGCCGACGCGCTACTTGCCACCATGAGCCGCGAGGCGTGGAGCGGGGTCATTGATTCAAATCTCAACGCCGTATTTCACGGCTGCCAGGCCGTCTTGCCGACCATGATCAGCCAGCGCGCGGGCCGCATCGTGAACATCGCCTCGCTCAGTGCGCTGCTCGCCCCGGCGGGCCAGACCAATTACGCCGCCGCCAAGGCTGGCGTTGTGGCCCTCACGCAATCTCTCGCCAAGGAAGTCGCCCGCATCGGCATCACCGTGAACGCCCTCTGTCCTGGCTACATCGACACAGAAGCGTTGCGCGCCCTGAGTGATGAAGAACGCAAGAGCACTCAGATGCGCGTCCCTATGCGCCGGTTCGGCAAGCCCGAAGAAGTCGCCGCCGCTGTGAAATTTCTCGCCTCGCCCGAAGCCGGCTACATCACCGGCGCTGTTCTGAAAGTGGACGGAGGAATTTTTTAATTAACGCAATCGACATGGAAGACACCCCTCAACTCAAGCAGCGCATCAAAGAAATCATGGTCGAGAACCTGATGCTGCAAGTCGCCGCCGCCGACATCACCGACGACAAGCCGCTTTTCGGCCCCGAAGGTCTCGGCCTCGACTCCGTGGACGCCCTCCAACTCGTGGTCGCTCTCGACAAAAACTTCGGCCTGAAAATCGCCAACCCCGAAGCCGCCAAGCAGGTGCTCCAAAGCGTGAACAGCATCGCGGCGGCGGTGCAGGCCAAGTAGCGCGGCAGCAGCAGCAATCCGCCTTCAGCGCAGCCCGGAAAGGAACTGCACCAGGTCGCGCACCTCGCGCGCGGACAACACCCGGCCCATATCTTCCGGCATGGCGGAGAGACCGCGCTGCCGGGCCGTGAGGTCAGTCTTGAGAAGTTGCAGCTTCCCGTCCTCGGGTGAATCCAGGACCAGTTCCGTGGCCGTTTCGGATTTCAAGAGACCAGCCAGGGTCCGTCCGTCACGCAGTGTCACCGTCACGTTTTCAAAGCCGACGGCGATGGTTTTGTTCGGCAGGAGAATGGATTCCAGAAGTTGCGCGCGCGTCAGGCGGCGCCCCACCCCGTCGAGCGCGGGACCCACGACCCCGCCGTCCTTCTTCACCTGATGACAGCGCGAGCACTGCACCTCGACCTTCTCGAAGAACACGGCGCGGCCCCGCTCCGCCGCCCCGCCCTCCAGCGTGAAACGCCACGCGGCCGCGAGATCATTGGCCGGCTGACGGGCGGCGCGTTGGGCGAGCAAAATTTTCGTGGCGGGTTCCGGGCGCAGGGCGGCCGCTTCAATCAATTCCAGTTCCAACGCCGCGGGCCACTGCCCGGCGGCCAGATTGGTCAGCGCCGACTGAAGCAGCACGCTGGCTTCCGGCGTGGGGAGTTTTCCGAGCGCGGTCAGTGCCGCCTGCGCGAGACGCAGTTCGCCTTCCGTCCTTTGGCCCGTGGTGGAAACGATGCTTCCCAGAATTTCCGTCGCCCGTGCGCCGTTTAATTTTCCGAGGTGCGGCAAGGCCGAGGCGCGCACGACGGGGTCGGTCTCGGCCAGCGCAATTTCGAGGGCGCGCGCCAGTTCCGGGGCGTCGAGGCGGGCCAGCGCGCCGGGCACGCGGGCGCGGAGCGCCGCCGGACTGCGCGGGTCTTGCAATCGTGCGAGCAGGGCGGGCGCGGCATTGGTGAGGCGCAGTGGCCCCGTCGCCTCGAGGGCCGCCGTGGCGACTGGTTCCGCAGCGTCGGCGATCAAGGCGGCGATTTGCGGAGCCAGGGCGGCCTGCGCGGGTTCTGCCGGACGCGGCGGCAACGGACGCCACAAACCCACCACGCGATCAAACCAGCCCGGCCAGTTTTCTGGATTCACCGTGGGCACTGCGCCGTGGTTCGGGTCTTTCGTCGGCTTGATGGGCAGGTCGCCCACCGTGGCTGGCCGGACTTCCCACGCGCCGAGGAGGAACAAGGCTTCGGCGCGCAACGCGTCGGGAGCACCGACCTCGGTTCCGCGCGCGAACTTCACCAGCGCCTCGGCGTTGGTGCGTTCGCCCAGCCGGAAGTTTGCGTTCAATGCGCGCCGCAAAACCTGCTCGCGCGGCGGGCGCACCGTGGCGGAGAACGGTCCGGCGGGCGTGAGATTCGAGAGCGCGGACCAGCCCCAGTTTGGCTCGCGGAAACGGGCGTCCTCCAGAAGCGACGCCAGTGCCGGATAGGCGGCGGGAACGGGCGCGTCATTGATCGCGCGGGCGGCTTCGAGCGTCACCCACGCATCCGTATCAGACAGGAAGTGCGTGACTGTCGGGTGTGCATGACGCGCGAGCGCCCGCAGGAGAGCGACGCGCGAAACCGGCGCACGGTTCGTGACGTTGAGAACAAAATTCGTGTACGTGTTTCCCACGGAGGCGTGCAACCGCTGTTCGCTAAAGATCAGCATTTCGTCGAGCAGTTGAATGCCCGCGCTGGTGATAAACGGATCGCGGGCCTGGTCCAGCGCCTGAAACAGTTCATGGATCGGGCTGACCATCCTGAACCCGCCGCGAGGTTGATGACGCGCGGACGCAAGGGCGTCCTGCCAGTGGCGCAGCATCGAGCGGTAGTCACGAAAACCGGCGTTGCGACTGAACCCGACTTGAAGTTTCTGTTCCGCCTGGAGGATCGCCATGAGTTCTCCGGCCGTGGCTTTTACCAGCCGGGCCCGCAGAGTATCTGCGACGTTCAGCAACCGTGCTTCGCCGAAGAGTCGCGCCGCCGCCGACCTGACTTGGACATCATCGTCCCACAACAGCGAACTCAGACTCCACATTTCATCGGTGTAACGAGGCGGTAGCGTGGAGCGGGTGATCTGCCCCAAGCCCCAGATAGCGTGCAGCCGCGCCATCTGATTTTTGCCGACCTCCGCCGCACTGCTCAAAGCCCGAACGGCTTGTCGTCCGGCCAGCTCCCACTGCGCCTCCAGCCGGACGCGCCGATCTTGATGGCCGAGCAGTGCGAGCAACTCCTTCTCGCCGCGCCGGGCCATGCCTTCGCCGAGCAGCCGTTTCACCTCCGCCACGACACGTTCATTCAGCGCGTTGGTCGCGGAGGTCAGGCGGTAGATGCGGCCCTGGCCGGGCGGATTCCAGCCTTGCACCCAGTCGAGCACGTAGAGCGCGCCGTCGGGACCGAAGTCCACATCCGTCGGCCAGCAGTTCCAGAGAATCTTTTCCTGGCTCGCCACGGCGTAGCTCGCACCGCGCGGCTGGACGCTGAAGGCGGTGATGCCGCCCGGAAAATCAGCGTGGAGAAATTTGCCCGCGAGTTGCGGTGTCGTGCTGGTGCCGGGATAAAACGCCAGTCCCGCCGGACCCTGCGAAACGGTGCCCGCCGGCGGCAGCACGCCGGCCAGTCCACCGCGCCACAACTCCTCCTGCACCCACGGACCGAAACC
>JAYVWQ010000596.1:0-4260 GCA_043785945.1 Akkermansia sp. | reverse complement strand
GACAAGATCATCAAGTTCGACGGCTGCTATCACGGCCACGCGGACTCGCTGCTGGTGAAGGCCGGCTCGGGCGCGCTGACCTTTGGGCATCCCGACAGTCTCGGCGTGCCCGCGAGTTTCACCCAGCACACCATCGTGGTGCCGTTCAATGACGAGGCCGCGTTGCGCGCGGTCTTCGAGGCCAATCGCGGACAAGTCGCCGGGCTCATCGTCGAGCCGGTGCCGGGCAACGCGGGGCTGTATCTGCCCAAGCCGGGTTATCTCGAACTGCTGCGTACGCTCACTGCGGAACAGGGCGCGCTGCTCATCTTCGACGAAGTGATGACGGGCTTTCGTCTCGCGCCGGGCGGGGCGCAGGAGCGGTTTGGCATCACGCCGGACTTGTCATGCTTTGGGAAAATCATCGGCGGCGGTTTGCCGGTGGGCGCTTTCGGCGGACGCGCGGACATTATGGACTGCCTCGCGCCGCTCGGCGGCGTGTATCAAGCCGGCACGCTCAGCGGCAATCCGCTCGCCATGGCAGCGGGCCTCGCGGCGTTGGAGGAATTGCAGAGCACCGACGCGTATCGCCAACTCGAAGCGAACGGCGCGCAACTCGAAGCCGGGATGCGCGACGCGGCCAAGGCCGCGAACATCCCCGTCATCTTCAACCGCTGCGGCTCCATGTTCTGCGGCTACTTCACTGACCAGCCGGTCCATAATCTCGCCGACGCCATGCACAGCGACCGTGCGCGGTTCGCGAAGTTCTTTCACGGCATGTTGGACGCGGGCGTGTATCTCGCCCCGTCGCAATTCGAGGCCGGCTTCATCTCCACCGCACATTCCGTTCAAGACATCGAGACCACGGTGCGCGCGGCGGCGGCGGTGATGCGGAATTTGTGAATGCCATTATGACCAGACCCAACTCATGAGAATCCTCTCCCTCGACCACGGCACCGTGCGCATTGGCGTCGCGGTCAGCGATGAAATGAAAATCATCGCCACGCCCTTGGAATTCATCCCCACCGAGCCGTTCGACAAAGCCGTCGCGCGTCTCCAACAATTGCTGCGCGAGAAGGAGGTGGAACTCATCCTCATCGGCATGCCGCGCAACATGGACGGCAGCTACGGGCCGGCCACCGAGAAGGTGAAGGCTTTCATCGCCGCGCTCGGGCCGCACATCACCACGCCGATCAAGACGTGGGACGAGCGGCTCACCTCGGCCCAGGCTAATCGCGTGATGCTCGAAGGCAACGTGCGCCGCGAGCAGCGCAAGCAGCATGTGGACGCGATGGCGGCGGCGATTTTGTTGCAGAGCTATCTCGACAGCCAGCCGGGCTAAGGTGGCGCGAGATGCAGCCCGAAGCATTTGGGCGTCTGTCCCTACCCATGCATCTGGTAGGGCGTTGCTGCCGCAACGCCCCAACTTCAGCCGAGACGAGCGCAGCAATGTTTCGCCATCCAGGATCCAGCCGGCGTCTGCGCTCGCCGTCCTGGAGATCAGGGCATCGCGGCAGCGATGCCCTACCAGGTTCAGGGGCACACATCGCGGCTCTCGCGGGTTGTGGGTTCTCTTCCCTCTCCCCGTCGTCGTGAGTTGCATCGCTGAATTTCTCCCGCCCGGCTCCGTCGAACTTCGCAAATTTACCCGAACTATGCTGACCCAAACTTTGCTCCTGACCGTGGCCGTCGTGTTGTCCGCCCCGTCGGCCTTCGCCGCTGACGCCAAGCCCACCAACGCCCCTGCGACCAAACCCGCCGCCGCCAAGCCGCCGAAGAAGGAGGGCACCAAGTGGGATTCGATGGAACACGGGCCGTTCCTCCAGAGCTACATGGACGCCACGCCGAAGGTGAACAAGGCGCTGAGCATCAATCTGGGCAACGGCGCGACGGTCTGCTTCGACACGGAGATGTGCAAGCTGGCGCTGGGCTGGACGGGCGGCTTCGTGAAGCTGCCCACGGGCCGCGACGGTCTCGAAGGCATGCCGAAGCCGGGCGGGAGCAACATCGTGTTCACCACGCCCGCCGGGCCGGGTTGGGCGGACAAGGATGGAAATTTTTCGGACGGGCGACCGGAGTTCAAAGGCAAGAAATACGGCCCGCTCCCGAAAGAGCACGCGAAGTGGAAGGGCGTTTATCTGGATGGGGACACGGCGGTGCTGAGTTACACGGTGGGGAAGGCGAGTGTGTTGGAGAAGGATTCGTTTGATCCGCAGACTGAAACATTTTCGCGCGTCTTCATCCTGTCCGGCGACACGCCGCTCACAACGATACTGTGTGAAGCGAAAGGCGAAGCGACCATCCAAGGCGCTACTGTCTTGGTTAAACAGAATGAGCAGGTCATTCAGATTCGAAAGCACGGCGAGGCCACTTTCGAATTAGGCACGAACAAAACCATTCTCCTCAAAATTGCAAAGGCTGGCCCAGTGCAAGTGAACATTCAGCGAATGTCGTCAGAGGCTTACGCGAAACAGCTGAAGACGCGTGGTGCGTTTGGTGACCGACTGGAACAGTTCGTGGTGAAAATGCCGAACTTGAAAGGCGGCGCTCCCCGCTGGGGCGCTCCCATTTCTGTCCCCGGCAAACTCAGCACGAACACCACGGAGGCTTACGTCGTGGACACGCTCACCGTGCCGGAGAACAACCCGTTCAATTCCTGGATTCGTTGCAGCGGTCTCGACTTCTTCGCCGATGGCACGCGCGCCGCCGTCTGCTCCGTGTCTGGCGACGTGTGGTTGATCAGCAACATCGACGACAAGCTCGACCGCGTGACTTGGCAGCGTTTCGCCACCGGACTTTTCCAGCCGCTCGGTTTGAAGATCGTCGATGACCTGGTGTATGTGCTGGGCCGCGATCAAATCACGCGCCTGCATGACTTGAACAAGGACGGCGAGGCGGACTTCTACGAGAACTTCAACAACGACGTGGGCGCGTTTCAGGAATACCACGAGTTCGCGCACGACTTGCAGGTGGATTCGCACGGGGATTTCTTTTTCGCCAAGGGCGGCAACCTCGGCGACGCCAAGCATCCGCACAACGGCAGCATCATCAAGGTGAGCAAGGACGGCTCGAAGCTGGAGACGGTGGCGAATGGATTGCGCGCGCCGAATGGCATGGGCATGGGACCGCACGACGAGATTTCCGTGAGTGACAATCAGGGCAACTGGGTGCCCGCCTCGCGCTTCAGCATCATCAAGCCCGGCGGCTTCTACGGCCATGTGAACAATGCCTTCAAGACGCCGAAGCCCACGAGCTACGACAACCCGGTCTGCTGGATTCCGCACCCGTATCCCGACAATTCCAGCGGCGGGCAGGTGTGGGTGACGAGCGATAAGTGGGGACCGTTCAAGGACGACATGCTCTTCATGAGCTACGGCCAGTGTCTGCTCTTCAAGGTGCTGCTCGACAAGGTGGACGGCGAGTATCAGGGCGGCGTGGTGAAGTTCCAGCTCAAGTTCGACTCCGGCGTCATGCGCGCGCGCTTCAACCAGAAGGATGGGCAACTCTACGTCACCGGACTCAGCGTTTGGCAGTCGAACGCGGCCAAGAAAGGCGCGGTGCATCGCGTGCGCTACACCGGCAAGCCGTTGAACATGCCGACGAAGTTGCGCGCGACGAAGCAGGGCGTGGAACTGACGTTCACTTCACCGCTGGATGAAGCGAGCGTGGCGGACTTGGCGAACTGGAACGTGGAGGAATGGGATTACAAGTGGTCGAGTGACTACGGCTCGCCGGAATTCAAGCACTCGATGATCGCGAACCGGGAAGCCTTCGAGAAGGCCGGGACGAGCATTCCGATCCAGCTCGAGGTTCCTCCGGCGCAGGCCAAGGGCCACGACAAGGTGGAGGTGAAGTCGGTGAAACTTTCCGCCGACCGCAAAACCCTGCTGCTGGAAATGCCGAACATCCATCCCGTGATGCAGATGAAGATCACCGCGAACATCAAGGCTGCCGACGGCACGCCCATCAAACAGGACGTGTGGAACTCCATCTACAAGCTGGCCGAGAAGTAATTTGATGGGGCCGGGCGCGGTTTGATGTTCTCATCCCCGGCGTGAGTGCCAAATACAGTTTTCGATTCGAGAGCCGCGACCGGAAGCGCGAGCTGCCCGGCAGCATCGTGCTCGTCCACGACCACAACGAGACGGTCGAGCATGTCGTCTTGAAGATGCTGGGCTACATCCTCTTCTACCGCGACCGCCTCCAGATAGACGGCGATGCGCACAACGATTCGATCACCTTCCGCGCGGATCTGCTGTGGCTGGATTACGAGATGCGTCC
>JAYVWQ010000595.1:0-12222 GCA_043785945.1 Akkermansia sp. | reverse complement strand
CGCGGAAATTGCGCCGTCGCCGAGCGAGCGGGGGACAGTAGGTAGCCGCATGGGCAGGGTCAAGCGCGCAACCGGGTCTTTCTGTGCTCTGGCGCATCTGGGAATTGCCACCGAACTTCGCGCTCATGGATGCGTGGGAAAAGCGGCGCTGAAGCGACCGCACTCCAAACGCTGGCGCGTCGAACGAGACGCTTCGGGCTGCGCGAAGCGTTTGGAGTGCGGTCGCTTCAGCGCCGCTTTCGACACGGTCGTAATTACGAGATGCACCCAGGGAACGGCTGCGGGGGACTTTTCTTTTGTGCCCCGGAGTTTCCCTGCTTATCGTCCCAGCATGACACGGCAACAAATTCTTGATCTCTATTACATGGAGGCCCGGGCCAAGTTGATCGATCTCGCGGCCTTTCTCGACCGGGTCGAACGCGCCGAGGGCGAGGCGGATTTCCGTTTCACCGGTTTCCATACCGCGATGCAGCACCTCAGTTCCGGCGACGCCCACCGTGCCCGGAATGTTCTCCTCTCGCTCAGCGATCCCACGACCGAACCCATCGCCTCCGCCACGACCAAGGCCGCCAGCGGCGCGTGGCCGGGCGCGAAATAACCTGCAACTTTCAACCTCCAACCTTCAACCCGAACAATGCGCTACATCGAACCCCACGGACACATGGTCAGCCGCACGACCGACGACTACCGCGACATGGTCACGGCGGGCTGCGCGGCGGTGTGCGAGCCGGCCTTCTGGGCGGGCTTTGACCGCAGTTCGGTGCAGGGCTTCTACGATTACTTCTGCCAGTTGACGGATTATGAGCCGAAGCGCGCGGCCAAGTTTGGCCTGCCGCATTACGCCTGGCTCTGCATCAATCCCAAGGAATCCGAGGACGTGAACCTGGCAGAGGAAGTCATCGGGATCATCCCGCAGTTCATCGACCGGCCGAACGTGCTGGGCATCGGGGAGATTGGGTTGAACAAGAATTCCCGCAACGAACTCAAGGTGCTCGAAATGCACATCGATCTGGCGGCGCGGCACGACCAGCTCATCCTCGTCCACACGCCGCACCTCGAAGACAAGCTCAAGGGCACGCGCCTGATCGTGGACGCGCTCAAGAGCGACAAGCGCATCAAGCCCGAGCGCGTCATCATCGACCACGTCGAGGAACACACCATCAACCTCGCCCTTGATGCAGGCTTCTGGGCAGGCATGACGCTCTATCCGGAATCCAAATGCACCGCCGCCCGCGCCATCGACATGGTCGAGAATTACGGCGGTGAGCGGGTGTGGATGAACAGCGCCTGCGACTGGGGCGTGAGCGTGCCGCTGGCGGTGCCCTACGCCGCGCTGGAGATGCGCCGCCGCGGCTACCTCGCCGCGCAGATCGACAATCTCGTCTTCAAGAACCCCGCCCGCTTCATGGCCCAGTCGCCGAAGTTCAAGCTGCCCGCCTAAAGACTGCCTCATGAAACTCAACCACGGACTGCACCTCGCCTACTGCACGAACATTCATCGCGGTGAGTCATGGGCGCAGACGTTCGACACGCTCCAGACCTACACGCTGGCCGTGCGGGATCGGGTGTCGAAGGGCAAGCCCTACGCCATCGGCCTGCGGCTGGGCGCGGACGCGGCGCGGGAATTGAGCGACGCGCAGACGCTGACGGCGTTTCGCCACTGGCTGGACCGCGAGAACTGCTACGTCTTCACCATCAACGGTTTTCCTTACGGCAAGTTTCACGGCACGCGCGTTAAGGAGCAGGTCTATCAGCCGGACTGGACCACGGACGAGCGCGTGGATTACACGAACCTGCTCTTCGATCTGCTGGTCCAGATTGTACCGGAAGGGGTCGAAGGCAGCGTCAGCACCGTGCCCGGCTCCTACAAGGAATTCATCACCAGTGGCGAACAGGTGCAGGCCATGCGGGACAATGTGTGGCGTTGCGTGGAGCACATCGCGGCGCTGACCCGCGAGACGGGCAAGAAACTGCATCTCGGCCTGGAGCCGGAGCCGCTGTGCTACCTCGAAACGAGTTCCGAGACTTCCAGCTTCTTCGATCAATTGCGCGATGAACACCCCGGCGATTCCCGCCTGCGCGATCATCTGGGCGTGAACTACGACACCTGCCATCTCGCGGTGGAGTACGAACGGCCGGCCAACGTGCTGCAACGCTTTCGTGAGCACGACATCCGCGTGAGCAAGCTGCATTTCAGCTCCGCGCTCAAGGTGCTGGCTGATCGGGAAACGCGTGCGGCACTGCGCGATTTTTGCGAGCCGGTGTATTTTCACCAGGTCATTGAGCGTTCGGCTGAAGGCGCGCTCATCCGGTACCGCGATCTCGAAGATGCGCTCGAATCCGAGCCTCCCTTGGCCCTCCATCCGCCCGAATGGCGGATTCATTTCCACGTCCCGCTGCACTGCCCGCCGACACCCATGTTCCGCACCACCAGCGATCACCTGCTCGGAGTGATGGACGCGCTGGCGGCGGACCCGACGCTCTGCTCGCACCTCGAGATGGAGACTTACACCTGGGAAGTGATGCCGGCGGAGATGAAGAACCGCAGCGTGGTGGATCAGCTCGTGGCGGAATACGAGTGGACGTTGAAAGAGTTGCGCCAGCGCGGTCTGGCGTAATTGGCCGGCTGGCCCACCGCCGAGTTTTTCAAAGTGACGTGTGGCCGTCTTCTGGGCAGGCTGCACCCGTCCAATACAAACGTGCTGACTTGTGCCAAACAACGACCCCAACTTTTCCACCACCAACTGGAGCGTGGTTCTTGCCGCAGCTCAAACGGATCCAGTGGCTTCAAATCGCGCGCTGGAACGCCTCTGCGGCCGCTACTGGTATCCGGTCTATGCCTTCGTGAGGCAGCGCGGGCATGATGTTCACGACTCCGAGGATTTGACGCAGGGCTTTTTCCACTTCGTTCTGGAACGGCGGGCGCTGCAACGGGCCGACCGGCAGAAGGGCCGCTTCCGCACGTTCGTCCTCACGGCCTTGACGAACTTCCTGCACAATGAACGCGACAAGGGCCAGAGCTGGAAGCGGGGCGGACGGCAGCAGATTGTTTCTCTGGATGAGGAATTCGCCGAAGCGGTTTACGCCCTCGAATCCAAAAACGGCGAGACGCCGGAGACGCTGTTTGAACGCCGCTGGACGGCCATGCTGGTCAGGCGCGTGCTGGAGGAACTGCGCCGCGAATATGACGGGCGAGGAAAGGGTGCGGTGTTCGCCGGCCTGCAACCCTTTCTCACCGGGGAACCGGCCGGAGCGGATTACGACCGGCTTGCCCAGCAGTTGGGCCTGGAAGCGGGAACGGTGAAAGTGGCCCTGCACCGGGCGCGACGGCGTTTCGGTGAACTATTGCGCAGCGAAGTAGCTCACACCGTGGAAAGTCCCGAAGAAGTCGAGGCCGAGATTCGACACCTGATGACCGTTATGGCGGAGTAATTGATCCGCGAAATCGGCCCCAGCCGTGTAACCGAAGCTGCCCGATCCTTTAGAAAGTTTTGCGAAGTTCATGTCGGTCTCAATTCAAATCTGCTCGCAGTGCGGCACCCGGCTGAAACCGGGTGCGCCCGGCGGGCTGTGCCTGCGTTGCCTGCTGTCGTTTGGCTTGAAACAGGACGCCGCTGAACGCGACGGCGATTCCGAGGATGCAACCCCCGCGTCGCTGCCCTCCGTGGGTGCCGATGAGTTCGACCGGTTCCGAATCATTGAGAAGCTCGGCGAGGGCGGTTGCGGTGTCGTCTATCGCGCGGAGCAGTTGCAACCCGTCCGCCGCGAGGTTGCCCTCAAGGTCGTGAAGCTGGGCATGGACACTGCGACGGTCATCGCTCGATTTGAAGCGGAGCGGCAGGCGCTGGCGATGATGGATCATCCGGGCATCGCGAAGGTCTTTGATGCCGGGAGCAGTCGCCAGGGACGTCCGTTCTTCGCCATGGAACTCGTGTCCGGCGAGCGCATCACCGACTTCTGCGATCAAAAGCAATTGTCCATCGCCCAGCGGCTGGAATTGTTCGCCCGCGTCTGCGAGGCCGTGCAGCACGCCCACCAGAAGGGCATCATCCATCGCGACCTCAAGCCGTCGAACATCCTTGTCACCGAACAGGACGGCGCGGCGCAACCCAAGGTCATCGACTTCGGCATCGCCAAGGCGACGTCCCGACAGCGCCTCGCCGACCAGACGATTTACACCGCGTTCGATCAGTTCATCGGCACGCCGGCCTACATGAGTCCCGAACAGGCCGGCGCGACCGGCGAGGACGTGGACACCCGCAGCGACATCTATTCGCTCGGCGTGTTGTTGTATGAACTGCTGACCGGCCGTCCGCCGTTTGAGCCGGAGCGTCTGCGCCAGGCCGCCGTCGATGAGGTTTTCCGCATCATCCGTGACGAAGATCCCGCGCGTCCCTCGGCCCGGTTGACCACGCTGAGCGCGCCGGAGCTTTCCGAAGTTTCGCGACGGCGCTTCGCCGCCCCGCCCAAACTTCTCCGCGAACTGCGCGGCGATCTGGACTGGGTGGTGATGAAGGCGTTGGAGAAACTGCCCGCCCGCCGCTACGAGACGGCCAATGCTCTCGCGGTCGAAGTGCGCCGCCACCTGAATCACGAGCCGGTGATCGCGCGCCCACCGACCGCCGCCTACCGGTTTCAGAAAATGGTGCGGCGGAACAAGCTGGCCTTTGGCGCGGCCACTGCCGTTCTCGCCGCTCTCGTTGTGGGGTTGGCTATGACTTCCTGGATGTTCCTCAAGGAGCGCGATGCCCGTCAGCGCGCCGTCAGTGCCGAGCGCACCCAGGAAAAACTGAGGAATGAAGCCGAGGCCCAGGCCTACGGCTCAGACCTGAACCTCGCGGCCCGCAGCTTGAGCGAGAACGGAAGTCTGGGGGGCGTCATGAATCTGCTCTCGTCGTGGCGCGGTCGGGCCACGGATCGGCGCGGCTGGGAATGGTTCTACCTGAATGGGGCCTGCCACCGGGAGACCATGACCATTCGCCCCGGCAGCAATTCCTTGCGCAGCGTCGCGTGGACGCCTGATGGCCGGCGACTCGCCGTCGCCAGCGATGATGGTGACGTGACGATCTGGGATGCATCCACCGGGAGCGAACTGGCCCGGCTGCGCGCCCATGCCAGAGGCGCGACGGCCGTGGCTTGGAATTCCGACGGCACCAGATTGGCCTCAGGTGGCGAGGATGCGATCATTCGCATTTGGGATGCCGTGAGTTTCAACTCCGTCGCGACTCTCCGAGGGCACCGCGACATGGTGCTGTGCCTGGCCTGGAGCCCGGACGGAGGGTGGCTGGCTTCGGGCAGTCAGGATGGAAGCGTCCGGATTTGGGATCTTGCGAGCGGATCGGTCATTCGGAGCCTGGCCAAGAAAGGGCAGGTGAAGGCCGTGACGTGGAGTCCTGATGGCAGCCGTCTGGCGGCCGGCGGGGCAGACGTCAAGGTCCACGTTTGGGACTCGCAGACCGGCCTGGAGTTGCTGGTGCTCGCCAAGAAGGAGCGATTGCTCGGTTATATTTCCGCCGTGGCCTGGTCGCCGGACGGCCAATGGCTCGCCTCCGGCGGCAGCGATTCCAAAGTGAGAATTTACCAGGCCGCGACCGGGGAGGAGTCGCTGGTTTTCACCGGGCACCCCGGATCCGTCGCGGCTCTGGCGTGGAGTCCGGACGGAAAGCGCCTGGCCACCACCGGCCGGGACGATGGCACCGTGACGATATGGGACGCGTTCAAAGGCGAGGCGAGGAGCGCCTTTCGCGGACATTCATCCGGCGTGCGGTCGCTCGCCTGGCAGCCCGGCGGGGAACATGTCGCCTCGGCCAGCCTCGATGGCACGCTCAAGGTCTGGGATCTGAACAGCACCGATGCCTCATTAAAAATTCTCCAACAGGAGGATCAAATCATGTCCGTGGCGTGGCATCCGGACGGGACGCGTTTGGCCACCGCCAGCAAGGACGCAAGTGTGAGAGTCTGGACTCCAAGTGAAGGCCGCTCCCTGCTTCTGGGCAAACACAGTCAATGGGCCTGGCGAGTCGCTTGGAATCCGGACGGGACCATTCTGGCCTCCAGCGCCGGCGACGGCGAGGTGAAGCTGTGGGACATGATCAGTGCCTCGGAGATTACCAACGTGGTAACCGTCTCCGGCCAGATTCGCGGGCTGGCTTGGAATCCGGATGGGCGCAGCCTGGCTGCGGCGGGCTGGGGTGATCGATTGAGTATTCTCGATCCTACCGGGCGAATTTTGCGGTCCATCAAATTGCGCTGCGCTTCAGTGATCGCCCTGGCCTACAGCCCGGACGGCCGCTTCATCGCGGCGGGCGGTGGAGAGGAAATCCTGATTGTCGATGCCACCTCCGGCCAGGAACTGAAGGCGATCCCCCGGCCGGGCGATGGCGTTCGTGCCCTGTCGTGGAGTCCCGACGGTTCGCGGCTGGCGGCGGCTGCGGATGATGGACTGGCCAAGATCTGGGATGTCCGCACCGGACAGGAGTTGCACAAGCTCTCCGGCCACAGCGGAGCCGTGTATGCCATCGCCTGGAGTCCGGACGGCAGCCGGCTGGCCACCGGGAGTTGGGACAACACATTGAGAATCTGGCATCCCGACACAGGCCGGCTTCTCTGCACCCTGATGAGATCATCTTCCCAGATCACCTGCCTGGCGTGGAGTTCCGACGGCCATCAACTCGCCTGCGGCGACCTCACTGGTAAGGTCGTCATCCGCGACAGCCGCCGCGGTTACGAGGTGGAGACGGCGGAACCCAAGACAATCCGTTACTAGATCGAAGCCAGGCCGCACCTGCCATCTGCAGCGAAGAATTTTCCTGCCGATGTGCTTCACCACGGCTGCCTCGCCGAGCCTCGAAGATGTGAGGAGTTGAAAATTTCTTTAAACTTGGTGTAACCGCCGCCGGCCGTTCCTTTTGAAAGGGGTGTGAATCAGACCATCATCCAGAACGCTTCCGGCTATGGCGTCCGTCGGGTAATGACGCAGGAAGATCGAGCACGGGCTTTCGACTTGCGCTGGCAGGCTTATCGCAAGCACTTCGATCTACCCGTGCCTGCGGACATCATTGATGATTTCGACAACGCCCCCAACTGCGTCCTGGTCTTGGACACCGATGAGCATGGTGTCGCCGTTGGAACGCTGCGAGTGCTGGACCGTCGGAACGGTCGGGTCGAACTGGACAAGTTTCATGACCCTGATGCACTCCTGAAGCCAGAGGAACAACCTGTGGCTGAGGCGTCGCGCCTCGCGGTGCCGAGCCACCCGCGCTCGCGCTCCATCAAGTTGGCCCTCTGGCGAGGCTATCTCCGTTACTGCCAGGAGACCGGCATCGCCTCCATGCTCGTCTCCGGCCGTCGAGCCACGGCGCCCGATTACGAGTTTCTCTTGTTCCGCAATCTCGGACCCGCCGCCAGCTACCTCCACACGCAACTCGACCATGTGCCTCACGACTACTTCCTTCTTGATGTTGCCACCGCGCCGAAAAAGTACCGCGCGGTGCATCATCCCTTGCACGATTTTTTCTTCGCGGAAGCCGGGCTGAAGGTCACGACCACATGAAAGTGGACTGGTCCAGCTACGCGGCGGCCTATGATGAGATGGCCGCACTGAACCCCGCCTATCAGGAACTGCTGGCCGCCTTCAGGATGGCCACCCGCGACTGGACTCCCCGGCCGGGCGAGCGCATGGCTGATCTGGGCGCGGGCACGGGCAACTTCTCCGTGGAGCTCGCGCAACAGTTCCCTGAGTGTGAAGTGCTGCATGTGGATTCCGACCCCGCCATGAACCGCGTGGCTGAGGCCAAGGCGGAGTCCGGTAGGTTGCGGAACCTTCGCGTGGTCGCATCAGACCTCCGTTCCCTGGATTTCCCTTCGGGGTCGCTGGCCGCGCTCGTCTCCGTCCACTCCCTCTACACTCTGCCCGAGCCGGAGCAGTTTCTCCGGCGGATGCACGGCTGGCTGCGTCCGGGCGGCGTGGCGTTCCTCTGCGACTTCGGTCGGAGAATGGACGTGGCCGACTGGCGGCGGTTTCTATTTCGCGACTGCAGGCGCCGGTTCGGCCTGCTGCCCACGCTGACTCGATTTTACCGTGGTCGGGTCGTGGCCCAAGCCAACCGCGAAATCGCGCGCCGTCAGGACGCCGGGGAATTTTGGACTCACGACCACGACGAATTCATCGCCGCCGTCCGGCGAGCCGGGTTTGAAATCTTGAACCACAGCGAGACCTATCGGGGTTACAGCGACCTCGTGGTTTGCCATCGTCACGACGGAACGCCCCGCCTCAATCAACGAGCTGCCGCAGTTTTCGTGTAACCGGTGCTCGCCAATCCTTTTGAAACCAGTATGCACACGCCTCTGCACGTCGAAATCAAACAAGGTTCTTGGCTGGCCAAATCCGAGCATGGCTTTGCGACCGCTTCAACAATCCCGTTACACAAACAAAATATGAAAACATCGCCGCCCTTTGCCTGCTTTAGGCCAGTCCATATCCCAGCCAAAAAATTCGCGCATACACCCGCGCACGATGCACGATGCGTGAGACAGCCGGAGATGCGTCCGAGGCGAAGCAGTCGGCTTGCCCTCCTGCTTGCGGTCGCAACTGCGGCGTTCCAGATGACCGCTCACAGTCAGCAACCCGCCTTTGGCGCTATTGAGGTGGGCACCGAAGAGGTTTTTGTCAGCGCGCCAGTAGGGCAATTTTTTGGCAGCGGATTTAATTCCATCAAGGCCAACCCGTTCACAGGTGGGCACGCCTTGATTCCCAATCCGAAAACAGCAGTGGCCATGCCGGCAGCAGGGCAGCAGACCACGTATTCTCTAAAATACTCGGAACGGACCAGGGAATTGATCACCAGTTTCGACGGCTCGGCGTCGGCGTCCTACGGCCCGTTTGCCGATGCGTCGATCAACGTGTTCAGGGAAGCGAATCTCAACAGCTATTGCGTGTCTGCCGTCGCGGACATCACGGTTTTAGTTAACGCAGAAACGATCGTGCCAAACGCTCGTCTTCTGAGTCCACAAGCCTTGGGCCGGCTTCAGCAAGGAAGCCAGGCGGCTTTTACTGACGCTTATGGCAATGCTTACATCCAGAGCGCAACGTGGGGCGGAAGGCTCTTTGCGTTGCTCACGGTACGAACCGAGTCCAACGAAGAGCGCAAGCGGGTGGCGGGAGAATTGGAGGCAAAGATGGGGGTGTTCGGTGCGGCAGCCAAATTTGAGAGCAAGACCAGTTCGGCGCTGAAAAACCGCAACGTGGAGGTGCGTGGGTTTCAGTTTGGCGGTTCCCAGCTTGGAACCTTCGCGCTCACGCTGGAGGAATTTATGAAACGCGCGAACGGGTTCGCCGAGCAGGTTAAGAAGGCTCCGGTCGTTCTGACTATGAGGATGGCACCCTACGTCACATGCGAAAACTACCCTGTGCTGACCAATGACCTCCCTGACTTTGGCCAAGCCACCTGGGTGGCTCGAAGGCTGGCGATTTACCAAAATCACAGTGGCTTTGCCCTAAACGACGTCCTGTTCGCCAGACAGCATTCCGGCATGTTCAGTAACTACAGTGACGCCCGTGCGAATTTATTTCAGACGGACATCACCGCAAAGCAACTGCGTGCGGGTGTTCTGGAACAACAAATTCGCGATAACCCCTCTCTGCGTCCGCCGGACTTGGACGACTTCGTGAGCCACTCTCCGCCTTCTCTGGAAGAAATGTTTGGTCCAATGCTCTCTCGAGACATCGAAGTGCCCTTCAAATGGGACATTACTGGAAGCCAGCACCCTGGTCATCGTTGGACACGTTTGGCGGGCGGCGACGATAACGTGAATTCAAAGGATGACCGGAAAACTGGAATCCTTGTCCGCTCCTCCATCAGCGTGAGCAAAGGGCGAGCGATTATGACTGGCGAATTCAAAGTGACAGAGCGTGCGCCCGACCACACAACGCTGGGTGGAAAGGTGGAGCAAGTGCTCAAGCTCCCCGAGCCGTACAGTGACTGGAAGGTGAAGGAGATTGTTTCGATCAACGATTTATCGTTCGTGCGCGATTATCGCAAGAAGGCGCATGGTTTCTTGGATTTATCGAAGGATGCGGCAGTGAAGGAATCGTATTGGAATTCATTGCGAGTGCGTTACGACACAGATGAAGGGAACGATTCCAGAGCCATCGGCTTCAAAGGCGAGGGCACGGTTGTATTGCGGGTGGTTCCCAAATGAGAATAGCGCGCTATTGGAGTGAGACTCCGACGGGTCTTCGTCTGTCTCGCACTTCATCGGAGCGCCGGGACTGGCTTGGCTTGGTGGGCAATCAGTCGCAGCCGGGCGAGGCCCGGCGCTCGTCGTTCAGCGCCGGATTGAGTCAAGGAGCTTGGCTCGGCTGAACAGAAATGGCTCGCTCGATACAAACTTCCTCTATTCCGTGAGCGGCCTGGACAACTCGGTCCTGTGTCTGGCGATACAAGCTGACGGCAGAATTCTGATCGGAGGAAGCTTCGTCTCGGTGAACGGCGAACCTCGCAACCACCTGGCTCGGCTGAACTCGGATGGCACGCTGGCTCACACGTTCCAGCAAGGAATGATCGGGGCCAACGACTGGGTCCGTTCCATGGTCGTGCAGCCTGACGGCAAAATCGTCCTCGTGGGCTCGTTCACCCTCGTGAACTCCACTGTTCGCAACCGCATTGCCCGGCTCCTGCCGGACGGTTCCCTCGACGAGACATTCCTGGATGGACTGGGCGGCGCGGATGACTGTCTGCTGATCGGCGGGCGGTTCTCGATGGTCAATGGAGAGCTGCGGGAGAGGGTGGCTCTGTTGTATGGTGATGAGCAGGACGCCGTGCCGGTGATAACCATGCCTCCGGCCTCCCACGTGGCCAATCAGGGAGCCAGCGTGGTCTTCAGCGTCGTGGCCGTGGGCAGCAATCCTCTCCAGTATCAGTGGATCAAAGACGGAAGCCCGATCTCCGGTGCGACCAACGGCGGAATCCTCCTGACGAACCTCCAGCCTGCCGACGCCGGCAATTATGCCGTCACGGTCAGCAATCCGTTCGGCACCACGAACAGCATCCCCGCCTCGCTCGTCGTGCATCTACCACCGGTCATCACCGCCCATCCCGCCAGCCTGGTGGTGACGCAGGAACAGAACGCGAGCTTCGCCGTCACGGCAACCGGTGCGTCGCCGTTGACCTATCAGTGGCGCTGGAACGGACTCGCCATCGAAGGGGCCACCAATGCGGATCTTTTCTTCACCGGCGTTCAACCTGCCCAGGCGGGCAATTACTCCGTCGTCGTGAGCAACGACTTCGGCCGGGCCACCAGCAGGCTGGCGTTGCTCACGGTGTTTCCTCACCCGCCACTCACCATTGTTCCGGGCGGTCTGGGTTTTGCCGCCGGCCATTTTGGTTTCGCAATCACCGGACACAGCGGTCAGGTCGTCCTCATCGAGGCTTCGTCGAACCTGCAGACGTGGACTCCAATTTGGACCAACACCATCGGCAGCGGCTCGCTGCCATTCAATGATCCAACATCACAAATCAATGCGAGTCGCTTCTACCGTGTTCGTGAGCCTTGATGTTTTGCATCTCTGGGTACTGGCCTTCCCCCGACTTGGTGGGCAGCAGGTGGGGGAGTGCGGGCTGGCGTGATTTCGATGGAGCGCGCGAATCTCCGTTCGTGCCGAGCGATGCTCGGCGCTCCAATCACGCCAGCGACTCGCGAATCTTTTCCGCCGCCGCGCGCGGGTTCGGCGCGGCGTAAATGGGACGGCCAATCACCAGCCACGTCGAGCCTGCCTCCATCGCCTCCTTCGCGCTCAAGGTGCGCTTCTGATCGCCTGCCGCATCTTCGCCCGTGCGGATACCCGGCGTCACGAATTGCATGTGGGCCGGAAGCGACTGGCGCAGGCCAGCGACTTCGAGCGGCGAGCAGACCAGTCCCCGCAGGCCGGCGCGCGAGGCCAGTTGCGCGAGGCGTTCGACTTGGTGGCCGACGCCCGACGTGATTCCCACGCCTTCCAGGTCGCTCGATTCCATGCTGGTCAGCACGGTCACGCCGAGGACCAGCGGCGCGTTCAGGCCCGCTTGCGCGGCGGTCTTCTGCGCGGATTCTTCGGCGGCCTGCATCATGGCCAATCCGCCGCTGGTGTGGATGGTGATCATCTGCACGTCAAGGCGTACGGCGGAGGCGATGGCCTTGGCCACGGTGTTCGGGATGTCGTGGAATTTGAGATCGAGGAAAACG
>JAYVWQ010000594.1:0-4959 GCA_043785945.1 Akkermansia sp. | reverse complement strand
TGCGCTGCCAGAAGTTGATCGAGAAAAAACTCGGGGACGCGTTCCCGAAAATTTCCGTGCTCGGCGAAGAAGGCGACAGCGGGGATGCCGCCGCCGCCTACCGCTGGGTCCTGGACCCCATCGACGGCACGGTCAACTACGCGCATGGCATTCCGCACTCGTGCGTGTCCATCGCCTTGCAGGAAAAAATTGTGGGCACCAAGACCAAGGCGCAAGCCCGCCACAGCATTTCGCCGGATGGTTTCTCGACCTTGCTGGGCGTGGTCTACGATCCGTTCGTCGATGAATTGTGGACGGCCCTGCGCGGCGGCAAGGCTTTCCTCAACGGGCGCATCATCAAGGCCAGCCGGCGCGCAACGCTGGAGGAGTCGATTGTGGCGGTGGGTTTTTCCAAACGGACCGATACGCTCACCGCGATGCTGCCCGTGTTGAACCGGCTGATTCATCGCGTGCGCAAGGTCCGCATCATGGGCGCGGCCGCGCTCTCGCTCACCTACGTGGCGAGCGGCCGGCACGACGCCTATCTCGAAGCCGGAGTGCGCCTCTGGGACATCGCGGCGGGTGGTCTGATTGTGGAATGTGCGGGCGGCGATTTCTTCCATCAGCCGATCAAGGGTGAACCTCACGCCTACAAGCTCGTGGTGAACAACGGTTTGTTGCGCAAGCCACTGACGGCGCTGATGTGATTTTGGAATTTGCCAGCGCGCGCTCCCGCTCCTCATATTCCGGCCTCTAAATGAAACCACTTGGCATCGCCATCATCGGCTGCGGCGACATCACGCTCCAGAATCATTTGCCCGGACTCGCCCTCTGCCCGGAGGTCAAGGTCGTCGCGCTCTGCGACACGAATCCGGCCTGCCTTGAGACCGCGCGGCAGCAGACGGGCGTGAGCGTCACGTCCACCGACTACCAGGAAATCGTGCAGCGCGACGACGTTCATGCCGTCATCATCGCCACGCCGAACTTCGCCCATCCGCCCATCGCGCACGCGGCCATGGCGGCGGGCAAGCATGTGATGAGCGAGAAGCCGCTCGCTTTGAATTACGCGGACGCGAAGGGCATGGCCGAGGCTGGCGACCGGGCCGGCGTGCGTCACATGACGGCCTTCACCTACCGCTTCGTGCCGGCCATGCGCTACCTCTCGCACCTGATCCAGCGCGGCGATCTCGGCACGCCGTATCATTACCGCTCGTGCCGATTGCAGGACTGGGGCACGCGCAATCTCGGCTGGCGGCAGGTCAAGAAACTCGCCGGCACGGGTGAACTGGGCGACATGCTCTCGCATCGGATCGACTTCGCGCACTATCTGGTTGGTCCCATGAAACGGCTCGTGGCCAACGCCAAAACACTCACGCCCCTGCGCGGCGGACTGCCCAATGACACGGAAGACTGGGTCGCCATCCTCGCGGAATTTCAAAACAGCGCCAGCGGCGTGCTGGAGAGCAGCAAGCTGGCGAGTGGCCGCAATGAAAGCTGGCGGAGTCTGGATTACGTGGAGATCAACGGCAGCGAACGCTCGTTTGTTTTCACCACCGGCGAATGGAAAACGCTCCAGACCGGCAAAGTGGGCGGGCCGGGTTTGGAGACCATTGAAATCCCGCGTGAGTTCTGGAAGGCGCCCGGCTCGCCCCGCGATCCGACGGAGGGCGATCCGCTCGTCACCTTCCGCTTCGATCAGGCCTGGGAATTCATCGAAGCCATCCGGCAGGGGCGTCCCTGCCAGCCCAGCTTCCATGACGGCGCGGCGGCGCAGAACGTCATGGACGCCGCACTGCGCTCCGCTGAACTGCGCCAGTGGGTGGATTTGTAAGGCGCTGGCTGGGGTTGGCCCGGTTCAGAAATCAGCCGGAAATGTCAGACCGGCTCTCCCTCTTCTCGCGCGGTGACTTGATCACGCGCAGCCCTTCCTCGACCAGTTCCTCGCATACGACGCCGTACGATGCCATGGCTGCGCGCCCCGCAATTCGGCGTGCATTGCGGGCTGCCTTCCCGTAGTTTCGCCTCATGTCTGCTCTCACCCGCATCACGCATGACCCGAATATCATGGGCGGCAAGCCCTGCATTCGCGGACTGCGTGTCACGGTCGGCACCATTGTCGGTCTCGTCGCCGTCGGCCGGTCATCCGAGGAGATTTTGCGTCTCTATCCTTACTTGGCCGCCGAAGACATCCGCGAGGCGCTTTCTTACGCGGCTTGGCGCGTCGAGGAACTTGAGGTGCCCCTGGCCGTCGCGTGAGATTGCTCATCGACATGAACCTGTCGCCCGCGTGGGAGCCGCTCTTGCGGGCACAGGGTTTCGAGGTAATTCACTGGTCCGTCCTCGGCGCTCACAATGCGCCGGATAATGAGATCATGAAATGGGCGCGCGACAATGGTTGTGTGCTTCTCACCCACGACCTCGATCCCGGCATCCTGCTGGCGCACAGCAAGGATGGCGGCGCGCTGCTGACGATTGATGAGTCGAAGTCTCGAGTGCGGATTTTGCCGATTTGAGTCACCGACCGAAAAGACCGTTCCCTCTAATCCCTCTTCTCTCTCGGTGACTTGATCACGCGCAGCCCTTCCTCGACCAGTTCCTCGCCCACGTCGCCGATTACGCCGGTCTGACGGCGCAGCGTTCGCAGCGACGAGCGCGCCAGCTTTCCCAAGCCGCGCGGGGTAAAGACGTATTGCGCCACCGTCGAGGCCGCGAGCATCGGATTGAACTCGCGCATGTGCCACATCACGTTCACCAGTTCGCGCAACGACTTGGTCGCCGGCTCGCGCAGCGTCCGCAGGATGAACAGCGTGAGCAGGCAGCAGGCAATCGACGCGACAATGACGAGGTGATAACGCGTGAAGGGCTGGCCGAAGAGCGTGCCCAGTTGATCCGGCAACCGTCGCAGGATTAACCCGCCCGTGGCCGGGCCGAGGGCTACGAGCAGATTCGTGAAGCTGAAATAGACGGAGAGGTAGTGGGCGCGGTTTTCCGCCGGCACCATTTTGATCATGAGGTTGAACTGCGCCACCTGTTGAAACCCCGCCAGCATGAAGCCGGTCACGAAGTAGGTGGCATAAAGATGCCCGTGATGCGGCCGCGAACTAAACAGCCACGACACGCCGGCGAAGGTCAGCCAGGTCAGCGCCGTGGTCAGCATCACGGGCTTATTGCCGAAGCGATCCACGAGCAGGCCCCAAGTGCGCAGCGACATGAGCGTGCCGAAAGTTTGCAGCGTCGTGAGCACCACGAGGTCGCCGAGCGAGAAGGAAAGTTCCTTGAGCACGAACACGCTGTAGAAGGGCTGCCCGGCGTTGAAGAAAAAGCCGAACAGCCCGGTGAAGAGCATGAGGCGGACAAAATTCCGGTCGCGAAAGACGGCGGTGAAGGTGTCGAGCGGCGCGCGCTGCGGCTGCCGCTCCATGACGCGGGCCGGGAACTTCATGCGGGTGAGAAAGAAGAGTCCAATCAGCCGCAGCCCGGCGGCGAAGCTGAAGATGACGCCAAAAATCCAGAGCGCATTGCCGCAGCGCTCGGCCACTTTCCCGGCGACGAGAATGACCACGAGCGACCAGAAGCCGAACATCAGGTTGCGCGTGCCGAAGAATTTTCCCCGGATGTTCATCGGCACCAGCTCGGAGATGGAGGCCGACCAAGCCACGCCGCAGATGGCGTTGCCGAGATTGGAGACAAAGACGATGACGCCGAAGAGGACATGCTTGGAATCACCCAGCCAGGGGAAACACATCACGAGCAGCCAGGGCAGCGCGTTGAGCACGAAGGTTCCCGCCATAATCTGATGCAGCGAAAAGTAGCGTTGCAGGAACAGCGTGATGGGCGGCTGGAGGAACAGACAGAGGAACGGCGTGGCCGCGAGGAAGCCGATGGCGCTGTCCGGCCAGCCGAGCGCCTTGACCGCGAAGCCGATGAGAAACGGCATGTTGCCCAGCGTGAGGCTGAGCATGGGCACGCTGAAGCACGACTCAATGGTGCAGTACTTGAGTGAGAGGAGCAGTTCGCGTTTGCGAAAGACGTTCACGTTGGTCCGCGCGACCCGCGCGCGGCGTGACTTCTCGCATGGGCGAAGGGTGCGTGCAAGATGATCGCCGCAATCCAAGCTTCGAAACAATCCGCCGTGCCGCACAACTTCATCTCCCCAACACACCGATGCTGTGGCTTACTCAGCGCGTGCTGGAACTCGACGAACATTTGAGCGCGCAACTGCCGGAGGCTGATGCCTTCGAGCGGCTGATGAACGTGCCGGGCACCGTGCATCGCGAGGTGAAGAACCGGCGCACCGTGGAATTCGTCGTGGCCGGACGCCGCTACTTCATCAAGGCCCATCGCGGTGCAGGCTGGCGCGAGGTGCTGAAGAATCTGCTCTACGGCCGCGCGCCCATTGTGAGCGCGGAGCCGGAGTGGCGCGCGATTGAACAGTTGCGCGTGGCGGGCGTGGCCGTGCCGGTGGTCGCAGGAAAAGGTCTGCGCGGAAAAGCACCAGCCGCATTGGAGTCGTTCATCATCACCGAGGCTTTGGAGGGAATGATTTCTCTCGAAGACATGGTGAAGGATTGGCGCGGGGTGCGTGGCTGTCGGCGTGTGCTGCTCAAGCGCGTCTTGCTCGAACGCATCGCGGAGATTGCGCGTCGGATGCACGGGGCGGGGTTGAATCACCGCGACTTTTACCTCTGCCACTTTCTCGTGCGTGATCGCGACTGGACGAAGTGGACTCCAAACGATCCTGTGACGCTCACCCTCATCGACCTGCACCGCGTGCAACGCCGCGAACGCGTCCCGGAACGCTGGCTGGTGAAAGACCTTGGTGGACTGCTCTTCTCCGCCTTGGACGCCGGACTGACACGCCGCGATCTGCTGCGCTTCCTCGCCGCCTACCGGCAGCAGCCGTGGCGCGAGGTTTTTCAAGGCGAGGGGAAATTTTGGCGCAAGGTCTGGGCGAATGCCGTGCGGCTCTACCGCCCGTTC
>JAYVWQ010000593.1:0-1906 GCA_043785945.1 Akkermansia sp. | reverse complement strand
GAGGGAGACAGGCCGCGCGACCGACCGTTCTGACCGTCACTTCCAACACCCGTTGAATTCCCCTTCCCTCCCCGCGTCGATTAACGTGCGAATGCAGCGGCTCAAGACTCAAATCCTTCTTCTCGTCACGGCGATCTTCCTCGCCGGGTTCCGCGCGTCCGCCGCTGAAACCAATCTGCTCAACTTCACCGAGTTCCATGCGCTTCTCGAACAAAACTGTTTCAAATGCCACGACGCGGACACGGCCAAGGGCGGGCTGGATTTGTCGGCGCTCAAAACCCAGGCTGACTTCGAGCGCGATCCGCGCGAGTTGGAAAAACTCATCCGCCTCGTGCGCGAACGCGACATGCCGCCGCCGGGCAAGAAGCCGCAGCCCAGCGAACCGGATCGCCAGCGCCTGCTCGACTGGGGCCGCCACACGCTCGACCACATCGACTACGACAAGTTTCCCAAAGACCCCGGCCGCGTGGTCATCCGCCGCCTGAGTCGGCTGGAATACAACCTCACCCTGCGCGATCTGCTCGGCATCACGAATCAGCCGGCGGACAACTTTCCCTCGGACGGCAGCGGTGGCGGTGGCTTCGACAACAACGCCGACACGCTCTTCGTCCCGCCCCTGCTCATGGAGAAATACCTGCAAGCGGCGGGCGAAGTCTTGCAGGCCGCGCCGACGGAGAAACTGTTTGCCGAGCGCCCCAAGCTACTCACCTCCAAGACCGCCGCCGCGCGCAAGAACATTGAGTTGCTGGCCACGCGCGCCTTCCGCCGTCCGGTGGAGAAGGCGGAAGTGGATTCGTACGTGAAGCTGTTCGAGCAGGCGTCCGCGCGCGGGCAGTCGTTTGAGAACTCGGTCAAGTTCGCGCTCAAGGCCGTGTTCGTGTCGCCGAATTTTCTCTTCCGTATCGAGCGCGATCAGAACAGCAGCGCGCCCTACCGCGTGAGCGATTACGAACTGGCCAGCCGCCTCTCCTACTTCCTCTGGTCGTCCATGCCCGATGACGAACTCTTCCAGCTTGCCGCGCAGAATAAACTGCACGAGCCGCCCGTGCTCGAGGCGCAGGTCAAACGAATGCTCGCCGACGCCAAAGCCAAAACGCTGGCGGAAAATTTCGCCGGCCAATGGCTGCGAGTGCGCGAACTGCAAACCACCGTTCAGCCCAGTCGCAGCCGCTTCAAGGAATTCACACCCGCCCTGCGTGCCGCCATGCTGGCCGAGCCGCTGGAATTTTTTCACGCCCTGCTCCGCGAAAACGGCAGCCTCATCCGGCTGCTCGATGCGGACTACACCTTCGCCAACGAAACGCTCGCCCAACATTACGGCCTCACGAACATCACCGGCCCCGAACTGCGCCGCGTGGCGCTGCCGGACGCGCGGCGCGGCGGCGTCCTCGGCATGGGCGCAGTGCTCACGCTCACTTCGTATCCGCAGCGCACCAGTCCGGTGCTGCGCGGCAAATGGGTGCTGGAGGAATTGCTTGGCACGCCGCCGCCGCCGCCGCCGCCGGACGCGGGTGGTTTGCCGGCGGAGGACGCGCCGAAGAACGGGCTGACCTTCCGCCAGCGTCTGGAGGAGCATCGCAAGAAGCCGCAGTGCAGCGGCTGTCACGCGCGCATGGACCCGCTCGGTTTCGGTTTGGAAAACTTCGACGCCATCGGCCGCTGGCGCACCAAGATTGGCGGCGAACCGGTGGACGCCACGGGCGTGATGAGCACGGGCGAAAAATTCACCGGCCCGGCGGAATTGAAGCGCCTGCTGCTGGAGCGCAAGGACGAGTTCGCCCACAACCTCACGGAGCGAATGCTCTCCTACGCGCTCGGGCGTGGCGTGGAATTTTACGACAGCCCCACCATCAAGACGATCACGGAGCGGCTCAAGGCCGACGGCTATCGAAGCTCGACACTGGTC
>JAYVWQ010000592.1:0-2510 GCA_043785945.1 Akkermansia sp. | reverse complement strand
CCCCGGTCGAGGTTCTTCATGCTCACGTTGCGCTTGGCCAGCCGGCCCACCACCATTTCTTCGAGGGCGCGGATTTTGAACTGGTCGGTGGCGCTGAGTTTGATCTCGTTCTTGTCCAAGACGATCTCGGCGTTGCTGCCCTTGAAGTCGAAGCGATTGGACAGCTCCTTCTTGGCCTGGTTGACGGCGTTCTCGATCTCCATCGAGTTCACTTCGGAGACAATATCGAATGACGGCATGACCGGACGTTACGAAGCGGGCCGGGAAAGGGAACTGGAAATTGTCGGTCCCAACAGGAGACAGGGGAGCGACCCAGGTCCGAAGCCCACCAGGGTTTACCTTCCTCGCGACCTTCCTGCCTTCGTGGTTTATCGCCCGTCATTGTCAAGACGCCCGCCTGCTTCTACCTTCCGCGCCATTCTGATGTCGCGAACGTGGAAATTTTTCCTGATCAAACTCGGAGCGTGGATCGGCGTGGCCTTGCTGGTGCAGTTCTGCACCACCGTGCTGCTGGGTGGGCCGGTTGATTACTTGGTGCCGGGCATCCTTGGGCTGGGCGCGCTGCACCTCGGCCTGCTCGACCGCACCCCGCTGCCGGGCGGCGGCGGCCCCTTGCTCAAGCGTGGTCTCGCGCTCCTGATGATCACGTTCGCCGTCTGGCTGGGCACCGGCGAGGAGGAGGGCCTCGCGTGGCAGGTTTATTCGGAGGAGTTGGTGGTGGCCGCGCGGCAGGGTGGGCGTCCGGTAATGATTGATTTCACCTCGCGCCGCTGCCCGCCGTGCCTGGAAATGAAGCGCAAGGTTTTTTCCCACGGGCGCGTGAAGGCGGCGGCGCGGGAGTTTATCGTCCTGCGCGTGGATTGCACCGAGGGGACGGCGGCGGTGCGGGCGCTGACGGAGAAGTACGGCATCGAGGCTTTTCCCACCGTGGTCTTCCTCGGCGCAGACGGGCAGGAGCGGGTGAATTTGCGGCTGGTGGGATTTGAGGACGCGCTGCGTTTCCGCGAGCGGGTCGAGTCGGCGCGTTGAGGCCGGCGGAGCAGCCGCTGAACCGAGTTCATGCAGGAAATTTTAACGCCCAGACGCAAAGGCGCGGAGACGCAAAGGAAAGCGGAAAAGATGAGGGGGCGCCCGAAGATTGAACGAACCCATTTCCCTCCCGCCGTGTTCACCCTGCGGGCATGAAGTCATTTGTATCATCCAGATTAAACCCATGAGTCCGCAGTCTCAGCCTCGGAATTTTTGTTGGCTGATGATTAAAGCGCTGCCCTACACTGCCCGCGCTGTCTCAAACCAGCTTCCATGATTGAAGTCGCCAACTTAACCAAGCGCTATGCCGGTCACCGGGCGGTGACGGGGCTGACGTTCTCCGTCGCGCAGGGCGAGATTGTCGGCCTGCTCGGTCCGAACGGCGCGGGCAAGAGCACCATCATGCGCATCCTTTCCTGCTATCTGCCGGCCACCTCGGGCAGCGCGCGCGTGGCCGGTTTCGATGTGTTCACCCAAGCTGATGACGTGCGCCGGCACATTGGCTACATGCCGGAGAACAACCCGCTGCACCGCGACATGCGGGTGCGCGATTACCTGAAATTCCGCGCCCGGCTCAAGGGTTTGACCCGCACCCGTTCGCGGGAGCGCGTCGATGTGGTCATGGAGCAATGCGGCCTGGCCGAAGTGAACAAGCGCGTCATTGGGCAGCTCTCGCGCGGCTACCAGCAGCGCGTCGGTCTGGCCGATGCCTTGGTGCACGAGCCGGAATTGATCATTCTCGATGAACCGACCTCCGGCCTCGACCCCAATCAGATTCGGACGGTGCGCCAGTTGATCAAAGACCTCGCGGGCAAACACACCGTGCTGCTCTCCACGCATATTCTGCCCGAGGTCGAGATGACGTGTAACCGTGTTCTCATTTTGCACGAGGGCCGGATGCTGGCCGATGACACGCCGCGCAATCTGCAAAAGCTGATGAGCGACGGCGGCCAGGTCGTGGCGGAAATCGCCGCGCCGGCTGCCGAGCTGCGCCAGTGCTGGGAGGAGGCGGAGGAAATTGAGCACTACGACCTTTCGCCGAGCGACGGGGATTACATCCGCTGCGCGCTCACGGCCCGGCCGGGCCACGACGTGCGGGAGCAGGTTTTCTCCCTGGTCACCGCGCGCGGCTGGAAGCTGCGCGAGCTGACCCACAGCGGCCATTCGCTGGAAGACATCTTTGTGCGTGTGACCCGCGCCGACCGGGAGGAGGAACACTGATGCGCGCCTGGTGGACTCTGGTGCGCCGCGAGTTGGGGGGCCTTTTCATCTCATGGACGGGCTATGTGGTCATCGCCGTGGTGGTGTTCCTGCTCGGACTGTGCTTCGTCAGCCTGATCGCGGCCTTGAACATGGAGAAGAGCGAGCAGCCCATCATGGAACTGTTCTACGGGTCATATTATTTCTGGCTCATCCTGCTGCCGGCCGCGCCCATGATCACGATGCGGACCTTCGCCCACGAAAAATTCTCCGGCACCTTC
>JAYVWQ010000591.1:0-8161 GCA_043785945.1 Akkermansia sp. | reverse complement strand
TACCTCACCGACACGCTGACCAATAAGTTCAAGTTCGAGATTCCGCCCGGCTACACCATCCCGGCGCAGGGCTACCTGCTGGTCTGGGCGGACAACGAGCCCGGACAAAACAACGCGACCAACGTGGACCTGCACGCCAACTTCAGTCTCTCCAAATCCGGTGAAGCCATCGGCCTCTTCACCCCCGCCGGGGTGGCCATTGACGCCGTGACCTTCGGCCCGCAGACCAGCGATGTGAGCCAGGGGCACTTCCCGGATGGCACCGGGCCGGTTTATTTCCTGACCAACGTGACGCCGCGCGCGGCCAACTTCATCCCGCAGGCCAACACCGCCCCGACGCTCGCCGCAATCCCGAACCAAAACATCTTCGAGGGCACCCTGCTCTCCTTCACCGCCGCAGCCACGGACAGCAATTCACCCGCGCAACAACTGACCTGGACGCTCGACGCCGGTGCGCCCGCCTTCGCCGCGATCAATGCGGCCAATGGTTTGTTCACCTGGACGCCGGCGGAAGTTCCTGCCGCCAGCAACTACCTCATCACCGTGCGGGTGACCGACAACGGCAACCCGCCACTCGACGCCGCACGCAGCTTCACCGTCTCCGTGCTCAAGACGAACAGCGCGCCGACCCTGATGATGCCCGGCGATGCGCTGGTCAACGAAGGCGCGCTTGTCAGCTTCACCGCCACCGCCACCGACGGCGACCTGCCCGCACAACAGGTCACCTTCAGTCTCGACCCGGCCGGGCTGCCCGCCGGTGCCACGATCAATCCGACCAACGGACTCTTCACCTGGCTCACGACCGAGGCCCACGGTTACGGTGCCTACACCATCACCGTGCGCGCCACCGACAACGGCACGCCGCCCCTCACTCGCGCCGCCTCCATCAGCATCATCGTGGACGAGGTTAATCAGCCTCCGGCCCTCGCGCCCATTGCGGACCGCAGCGCCACCATCGGGGAAACGGTTTCCTTCACCCTCTCCGCCACCGACGGCGACCTGCCGGTGCAGCGGATCAACTTCGACTTCGCCGTCGTGCCGCCGGCCGGGGCCGCGCTCGGCGCAACCAACGGACTGTTCACCTGGACGGCGAACAACGTGGGCACCAACACCTTCACCGTCCGCGCCACGGACAACTGGACCCCGTCCCAGTCCGCGCAGCGCACCTTCAACATCGTCGTCGCCGCCGCGCAGCTCACCACCACCGTGGCGCTCTCGAACGACGTGGTGCATCTGCAATGGAACGCGCAGGCCGGGCGCAGCTACGCGGTGGATTACAAGAACTCCCTGAACGAACCGGGCTGGACGCCGCTGGCCACAAACCTCCCGGCCACCGGCCCCAGCGCCGGCTACAGCGATCCCGTGGGGACCAACGTGATGCGCATCTATCGCATCGTGTTGCAGCCTTAAGGACGGGATTTCGCGAGGTGAGAGCAAGTCCGACGCGGGCCGGTTGCGCGGGACTTAATCCTTCTTGTTGAACACGCGGTGAGCCACGCGGCTGCCGTGTTTGCGGCTCTGCCAGCTCCGCTGTTTCTCGGCCTCGCGCAGGTAGCTGACCTCGCGCTGGAGCTTGAGAAAACTGTCGTAGCGCTCGCGCGGCAGGGTGCCGGCGGCCAGTGCCTCAAGGACGAGACATTTCTTCTCCTGAGTGTGGGTACAGTCACGGAAATGGCAGCGCGTGGAGAGAGCTTCAATGTCGGGGAAAGTTTCCTTCAACCCCTCGCCCGCGACCCAGATGTGGAACTCCCTCATGCCCGGCGTGTCGATGACGACCCCGCCCTGGGGCAAGAAAATCATCTCGCGCCACGAGGTGGTGTGGCGGCCCTTGGCGTCCTGTTCGCGCACCTCGACGGTGGCCTGGATGTCCTCGCCATAAAGCCGGTTAATGAGGCTGGATTTGCCCACGCCCGAGGTGCCGATGAAGACGACGGTGGCCCCCGGTTCAATCAGCGCGCCCAGCTTTTTCACCCCGCGTCCGGTGCGGGCGCAGGCGGCGAGGACGAGAGCGGCGCCGGCCACGCGCGCGGCGTCAGCCAGCTTCGCCTCCAGCTCGCCGGCCGCGCAAAGATCAATCTTGTTCAGCACGACCACGGGACGGGCCCCGCTCTCGTGAACCATCACGAGCATGCGTTCCAGGCGGGCGGCGTTGAAGCTGGCATCGGCGGCGGTGACGACGAAGGCGGTGTCGATGTTGGTGGCGAGGATTTGCACCTCGGTGTCGCGCCCGGTCATCTTGCGCGAGAGCTGGGTGCGCCGGGGCAAAATGGCTTGGATGACGGCTTTCTCCTCGTTTGGGACCAGCCGCAGCGCCACCCAATCGCCGACCTTGGGAAGCCTTGAGTTATGGCCGCGCGCCTCATGCAGCGCCTTGCCCGTGACTTGGGCGGGCATCTCTGCATCCGCCGTCCAGACGCGATAGAAATGTTTATCCTCCACCGCCACGCGCCCCGCCACGCGCCCCGCCGCGAGGTGCGGCGCAAACTGCTCATCGAGGGCGGCATTCCAGCCCAGCTTGGTCAGCGACATAGGCGTGAGGCGGATGGAATCATACGACGGGCCTGGGCGACCTGTCGGAAACGGGCCAAGTGATGGGGCGCATGGATTGTCCGGAAAACATTGGAGCGGGTGAAGGGAATCGAACCCTCGTCTCAGCCTTGGGAAGGCCACATTCTACCATTGAACCACACCCGCTACCGACGGGGGTCATGGTTAGCGGTCCGGCGGAGACAACGCAAGATGGAATCCGTCTTCCCCGCTCCGCCGTCGGCCGCCCGTTCTTCATGGTTGCGGGTAGCCCGTCATGGCCTGCCGCATCTCCACCACGGCGGCGGACAAACCGAGGAACACGGCGCGACTGATGATGCTGTGCCCGATGTTCAGTTCCAGGAGGTGCGGCACGGCGAAGAGGGCGGGAAGATTTTCCAGATTCAGCCCGTGCCCGGCGTTGACCCGCAGACCAAGCGAGTGGGCGATCCGGGCGGCGGCGATCAGACGCTGCACTTCCACGGCCCGGCGCGCGGGATTGCCGAAGTGTTCGGCGAAGGAACCGGTGTGGAGTTCAATGAACTGAGCTCCGATGCGCGCGGCGGCTTCGACCTGCGGCAAATCGGGCGCGATGAAAAGACTCACTTCGATACCGACGGCGTTCATCCGCTGACGCGTGGCGGTGAGGGCGGTGATTTGTCCGGCGGCATCCAGTCCGCCCTCGGTGGTGATTTCCTGCCGGCGTTCGGGCACCATGCAGACGATTTCTGGTTTGAGCTTTTCGGCGAGGGCGACGATCTCGGGCGCGTTAGCCATTTCGAGATTGAGCCGGGTGCGGATGGTCTCGCGCAGTTTCCAAATGTCCCGGTCCTGAATATGGCGGCGGTCTTCGCGCAAATGGGCGGTGATGCCATGAGCGCCGGCCTGCTCGCAAATCAGCGCGGCTGCGACGGGGTCAGGTTCGCCGCCTACGATCCCCCGGTAGCGAGCCTCCCGGAGCGTGGCGACGTGATCGATGTTGACCCCGAGCTTCAGCATTTCACTTCACGGACTTGACCGGCGCACCGGGCCGGCCCGGCCCGCGCCGGCCCGCTTGCGCCGGGAAAACACCAAAGGCCGGGAAGTTCGTGGATTCGAGCCAATGCGCCAGCGTAACCAGTTCGCCCGCGTTGAGGCCGACTTGGGATTTGCGCACCAGCAACATTTGGGTGGCGGAGGTGGCGCGCAGTTCGGTCACGGACTCGCCCAGTTTGGGATTTACTTCGAGGAGCCATTGCTCGGTGGGGAAATTGGTCGGCGTGAGCGAACGACGACTGGCGATCTCGGCCAGTTGATAGAACTGCCGCCAGTGAATGATGCGCGGACCAGTGATCTCATAATCAAACGCCACCAACTCCGGGCGTCCGGCGAGAGCCGAGGATAGTTCCGGCGGCATCATGTTGGTGCTGCGCATCGGAGGAAACGCCCCGAGGGTCAAGTACTCACGATCCCCGACGCGCATTTCGCCAAGATGCGGCGCGGCCAGCGGCAGCCCGCGCCAAAGAACCTGCTGACTGTTGGTTTCCCAAGTGACGGTGCCGGAATAACGCGTGCGCTCCGCTCCGAGGACGAGCTTTTCCAACTTCGGCGCCAGAGCTTTGAGTTGGGGGCGCACATTGCTAGAAGGCGCGGCGTAGTGAAATTGAAAGGGCAGTTGCGCATAACCCCAGCCGAAAATTTGATTGGGCGTGGGCTTGTAACCCAAATCGCGCAGGGCCGGGAACGCTTCCATTACCGGAGCGATACCGCGCACCGCGAGGAAGCTGACCAGCGGATCGCGAATCGCATTTGTGGGCACCTGCCACGGCTCCGACTTCCAACCGTGCGCTTTGGGGAAATCCAGCGTGGCATAGGTGCGGACATAATCGGCGCGATTGCTCAGGCTGAAGCGGGCCACCGGCAGGTTCTGAAAATTCTCCAGCGCGGGCAGCCAGCCGTCGAGGCGCGCGAGGTTCACATCGCCATCCAGCCAGGCACCGGTCGGGCGGGCCGGACGGCCATTGGCCTTGATGCTGGCGAGCATTTCCGTGGCGCGCGCAGACGTGCCGCTGCCCGCCGTGAACACGACCCATTCCCCGGCGCGCAGAAAGCGGAACACGCCCGGCAGACCGGTGCGTTTGATTTCCCAACCACTGGCCGCGTCCACCTTCACGTCGGCAGCGGTGCCCAGCTTCCATGCGGTCAGCGCGGCGCGCAGATTTTTCTGCCAGAGCGCGGCGCGCTCATTGGAGACACGCGCCGCCACGACCAGTTCTGGCGCAGCGGTGCAATCGACGTAGCACTCGCGCGCCAGCAAGTCATCCAGCAGCGGGCGGAAGAGATTGGTCTGCGGGACCGCGCCTTGGGGCAGCGCGTCCGCCAGCCAGAACGAGGGAAGCACAGCCAGGCGGTTCAACACTTCTTCGCGCAGCGCGGGCGACGATTTGAGCGCGGCCAATTCCTTGAGCTTCGCGCTCTCGGCCCCGGCCCAAAGCTGCTCCGTGCCGATGAAGTGAACGCGGAAAACCAGCGCGTCACCACCCCGGCGTCCGGTCGTGACGGTCTTGAGACTGCAAGCCGCCAAAGCCACGAGAGCGAGGACGGCGCATGAGAGAAAAGCTTTTTTCATGAGCGCGGTTCTATTGCCAGACGCTGACCGGTTTAGCAACTCCAAGGATTCAACTGCGTCCTACTTCAGGAAGTCGTTCAAGTTCAGCCCGCCCTTCTTCTTTTTCGCGGGCGCGTTCGTGGTCGCGGCATTGGTCTTGGCCGGCTTCTCCAGAAGATTGCCCAAGCCTTGCAACAGGCTGCCGCTCGCATTGGTGCTGGTCGCGTTCGTCGAAGTCGTCGTCGTGGCCCCACCCAAGTTGCCCAGGCCACGCAACACTTTGCCCGCATCGCCGCCGAGGTAATTCCCCACCGCACCCGCCAGCAGGCGCGTCACGGCCACCTTGTCGATGTCGGTCTTGGGCTTGCCGATCGTGCCAGCCACACTGACAAATTTCGGCAGAGCCACAAACTGCGCGTTCGTCGCCGTGCCCGGCGGAGTCAGCCGCGCGGCATCAGAAACATTACGACGCAGCGCGAGGTCCACGGGCAGTTTGTTCAAAGTCGAATTGGTCAGCACCTCGGCCAGCGAGATGGTGCCGGCCAGACCGGCCCGGAAAACTGAACTCTCCGCCGTCACGCCCAGCACCGTCACCGTCCCCTGCCCCATCGTGGTGCGCGCATCAATCCACGTCAGCGGCGATTCGGAGAGTTGCGGCACGCGCAAGGCCGCGCCGATGGGCACGAGGATTTGATGAAGCCGTTTGCTTTGGGTGATCTGCACGTTGGCATTCGTCAGCGAGAACGAGACGGCCCCATTGAGATTTTTCTGCAAGCTCGCGCCGGTCACGCCTGCGCCCTTGATCTGCAGCGCCGTGAGCAGATCGCCCTTCACCTGCCCGCGCTTGTCCGGCGCGAACGTGTTGACCAGCGGCTCCACCGGCACGCGGTCGAGCTTTGCGCTCACATCATATTCGTAGCCGCGCACCGCGAGGTTCACGAGCGCGGTCAGGTTCACCGCCCCGCCGTTCAGCGTGAGCGAGAAGGGATTCACATTCACGCGCCCGTTCTCAATGACGGTCTTGGTGACCAATTTGGAAACCGCTACTTCACGGAGAAAGAATTTCGCGATGTTCGCCTCAAACGTGAACTGTGAGACGGGCAGCGGCATCGGCTCGGGTTCCATTTCTGGCTTGGCTTCGGGTGTCGGCTTGTCGCTGACGACCGCGTTCGTCACCGCGCTCTTCTTGGCGAACAGTTCGTAATACGGTGTCACGTCCAGTCCGTCGGATGTGATCTTCACGTTGCCAGTGATGGCGTTCGTCTTCGAGAGATCGACGCGGCCCGCCAGGTTCAGCGAGTTCGGCGCGCGCTCGGTTTTCGCCAGCGCCAGTTGCACGGTGCGCAGTTCCAGCACCTGCTTCGTCATCGCCACATCCGCCACCACATCCACGCCGAGCGGCGTCTTCGGCACCGCGCCGGAGGGATCGTTCACCACCAGATTGGCGAGATGAAACTCCGTCTTCACCGCGAAGTCGGCCGGGCCGTCCAGCTTGGCCGTGGTCGTGGAGTTGATGACGACCGACTCCAACTGTTTGTCGCCCAGCGCGGCGGCGAGGAAGGACTTGAGCGCGTGCTGATTGAGTTCCACCAGCTTCGCCGTGATGAGGCCGACCCTCGTGGCCAAGTTGTAATTGCCCGACACCTCAAAAGCACCGCCGGCCAGTCCGCTCTGCTGGAGCGTGCCGCTGCACTTCTTGATGTCCACCGCGTCGTCGCGCATCGCGACATCGACATCCACGACGGTAACGAAGTTGTCGAAGCGGTTGGATTGAAATGCGCCGGTGAGTCCATCGACGTTGAGCTTGCCGGTCACCGAGCGATCCATGACCGGGTTGCTCGTCTTCGGCGTGGTGTACTTCTGCACGATGCGTCCGGCGAATTTGACCGTGCCCGCGCTGAGGTTCATGCCGGGCACGCTGACCAGCGCCGTCACCTGCGGCAGCGAGATTTCGAGACTCGCCTGCACGTCGGCGTTCCGCGTTTGGGTGTTGAATTGCAACGCGCCGTTCATGCCGAATGCGCTCCGCCCGCCGCGCACCAACTCCGCGCGGAAGCTCTCCAGATTCACCACGCTGAAATCCGAGACCGTCCCGCGTGTGGCGAAAGATATATCCGCGTTCTCGATGCGGTTGCCGCCCGAAGCCACCGTCAACTCGCGCAACTGCGTGGCCAGATTCAGCGAGAGTTTTTTCCCGGCCTGCTGCGAGACGAGTTGCAGGTTCACGCCCAGCTTGCCGCTCGTGAGATTCACGTTCGTGCCCGCAAACGCACGCCAGTCGGCGAGATTGAAATTGGTCAGCACAAGATCGAAGCCCGATTCATCTTCAGGGCTTGGCAACTTGCGTTCCACTCCGCTCGGTACCATGCGGAACTCCCACAACATCGGTTTCGTAAGCGCACCTCGCAGAAACTCAACATTGTTCTGAGTGCCGTTAAGCGTGAATTCTCGGATGCGCAGCGACTTTCCGTAGATGGTGCTGTCCGTGGCGCTTGGTCCACCGGGGAAAATTCGTTCAACCGGCCCCATGTCATAAGTCACCGCATATCCCGTTCGCAAATCGAGCGCGGGCGTGGTCTGCCCCTGCTGCGTGACGCTAAAACTACCGACCAACACCGAGCCATTGACGGCCACCATGCGCCCGCCTTGCGTGAGTTCAATAAGGTTGGTCGCGCTGATCGTGGTCTGGTTGAAGTCGAGACCCGAGGCCGCGCCCGCGAGATTCAACAACTGCCGGTCGATCTGCGACAACACCACGGCGAGCCTGCCCTCCATCTTCTGCGCATCCATCGGCCCGCTCACCGTGAGCGCGCCGAGATTTTTTCCGCCCTGGGCGATCCGCACGCTCACGTCCTTCAACTCCGTCGGCGTCAGGTCCGCATTCAGCATCACGCCCAACGCGGCCGCCTGCTGGAAGGCACCGCGCGCCTCGGTCACGTCCAGCTTCGTTTGCCCCTTGACCGTTTTCGGCTGCAAGGCCGCGTCCAGCGCGAGATCAAACTGTCCGCCCATCGTCGCAGCGATCACGCCGTTGCTCGCCGAGTTCAA
>JAYVWQ010000590.1:0-3109 GCA_043785945.1 Akkermansia sp. | reverse complement strand
CGCTGCTTCTCGTCATGCGCTTCGGGATAGATCAGCAGGATGCTCTGCTCCTGCTCTACGCCGGTGAGGAAAAATAAATCCGCGTTCGGCACCAGCCGGAGCGAGCCGTCAGCGTTGGTGGGGAAAATGTCGTTCGCGCCCACGACCGCGAGCGAGTTCGGGAGCAAACGCTCGCTCAATCGCGCGCGGTTCTCGGTGAATAACAAAGCCGGGAGCGGAGTGTAACGAGTTTGAAACTTCATGGGCGTAGAGTGTGCGGAGGCGGGCGCGGATGGAAAAGTGAGAAAATTTTCAGAGCCTGTCGGAAAAGTCGTCTGGGCAAAGCCGGTCAGCCCCGAAGCGCGCCACCTCACTCACCTGAGTCGTTGCGGCGCTGGGCGCGGCGCTTGGCTTCGAGGAGGCGGTTGGTGGTGCCCACCGGTTTTTCGGCGGGCTTGCCGCCCGGCTCGTCCGGTTGATCCGGCGTGTGGACTTGCTCCGGTTTCGGCAGCGAAAAATCCGCCGCGAGATCGACCGGGCGCGCGGGACGGAACAGATCCTCAGCGGGCCGCACGGCCGGCGCGGTCTGGGTGGAGCGCACTTGATCCCGGCGGGCGAGCAGGGCGGTCAGCGATTCGTCGGCCTCGACGGGACGCGGGCGTCCGCGCCAGAAGAAAATCCAGCGGCGGAAAGTGGCGGTGGCCTTGAGCCATTCGTCGCGGTCGAGCTGGATGCGGCGCACGCCGACATCGAGCGGGAAGAGGCAGATGGCCAGCTTGAGCAGCCATTCCCAGAGGTCGCGCGGCTGGAAAGTTTTCTTGCGGTCGTGGAGGAAGGGATTTTCCTCCGGCAACATCGTCTGCATGGGCAGCACTTTGCCGCCGCTGGCTTCGGCAATCTGCTGGAGGAGCTGCGCGTTCGGCTCGGTGTTGTTGAACTCCGGCGAGTAGTTGACGCTCGCGCCGAGGAACTGCGAGCCAGTGACCTTGCCGTCATGCACGTCCATGAGGTTGAGCGAGTAGGAGCCGACTTCCTTGGTCGGGAAGCGCGCCTCGTAATGGCCCGGCCCGGTCTGCTCCAGGCGCACCATTTGCGGCGTGCCCTTGGGGCTGACGACGACGGTTTGCAGGCTGAGGAAGTTGCGGTAGTTGCCGTCCTTGTCCAGCGCATCGACGGTCAGCACGCCCTCGCCCTTGTCGATGTTGACCTCGGTGGTGAGGTCGGCGTTTTCCACGCGGCGCAAGCTCCACTGCGCGGTCTGCGTCCAGAACTGCTTGTACTTGTCCCAGTTCATCCACATGCGCGCCCACTTGGGTTTCGCGTCGCTGGTGAAGGCGACGGCGCGGCCCAGCCCATACTGCCAGTGCGCGAGCAGCGGGTCGCCCTTCTCGGTGAGCAGCGGCACTTCGGCGCGAGGCTTGGGCTGCGTGCAAACGTAGCCGTGCAGGGTGGGATACTCGGCGCCGCCGATGCCGCGCACCAGTTCACTCGCCGCGACGAGCTTGGGACGGAACGGCTCCTCGTAGATGGCCGACTTCAAAATCACCATCGTCTCCTTGATGAAAATCTGCGGGAGGTCGTTCGGGCTTTGCACGTTGTGAAAACGGCCGCGTCCCTGGTCCGCAATGAACTGCATGGTCTGAGGCCCGGCATGGCCGGAAATTAAAACCGAGCTGGCGGTGATCTTCGCGGCCACCATGTCGGTCATCAACTGCTGCTGCGGGGGCGCGGGGTCGCCGTCGCTGAACACAATCATGTGCTTGAGGCTGGCGCTGGATTTTTTCAGCGCCTCGTAGGCCTTGCCCATCACGCCCTGGAAGTCCGGCAAGTCGCCCTGGTTCATGCCCGCCACGGCACGGCTCGCGGCCTGTTTGTCGCCGACCTTCTGCAAATCATAAACCCAGCGCTCGGTGCCATCCCACATTACGAGGCCGAACTCATCCTGCGGGCCGAGCGCCGCGAGCACGCCCTGCGCGCAATCGCGCGCGATCTGGTTGCCGTTGCCGAACTCCATGCCGTGCATCACCAACACTACCGCGCCGGGCGGCAGCACTTTTTTGGAATCGAGCTCCATGCTGACGGGCAGCGTGGATTCGAGCGGCGTGCCCTTGTACGCGCCGGCCATGTAAGTCTGGTCCCCGCCGATGCACACCAGTCCCACGCCGAAGTCGCGCACCGCGCTCTCGATCAGCTTCATCAAAGTGTCGCCAAGATCGCCCGCCGCGATGTTGCTCAGGAAAACGGTGTCGTAGCTCTGCAACTCGGCGAGCGATTCGGGAAACTTTTCCGGCCCGATGACGCGCACGTCCAGCTTGGCCGACTGCAACGCTGCCACCAGCGTCGCATCCTGCGCGCGGTCGGACGACACGAGCAGGATGCGCGGATCGCCCTCGACGCGCGTGAAGCTGGTCGCGCGGTTGTTCTGCGGGATGTTGTCGCCGGGCGCATCGACCTGCACCGAGTAGCTGTAGAAGCCCGGCTCGTTCAGCGTCTGCGGAAAGGTGAAGAGGTTTTTGCCCGGCTCCAGCTCGATGTTTTGCACGCCGAGGTCCTGCTCGTTGCGGAAGAGGCGGAGCGTGGCGTTCTGCTTGCGGTCCGCCTGGATGAAAATTTTCGCCTCAATCGTCTGCCCTTTCTTCACGCGTGACGGCAGGCCGAGACGCTGCACGGAAACGTCGTTGCCCCGCGACGCGCCGAGGGGAATCACGTCGATGGTCACGCCGAGCGGCTTGGCCGAGAGCGCGGCGGCCAGCGCGTCGCCGACGTTTTCGTTGCCGTCGGAGAGCAGCACGAGGCGCTTCTGGCCGGTCTCCGGAAACGCCGCCGTGCCGAGGCGCACCGCGCCCGCGATGTCCGTGCGATCCGCGCCGACGATGGCGAAGATTTTTTCCTTCTTCGGATCAACTGTGTTGTTGACCGTGGTTTCAAGCGCCGCATCACCGCCGAAGACGAGAAAGCCGGCGCGGTCTTCCTTGTTCTTTTCGTTGGAGAGACGCTGCGCGTACCGGAACGCCGCCTCCTGCTGCGGCGAGGGCACGCTGTCCGAGCGGTCGAGGACGAACATCACGTTCATGCCTTCGAGCGGCTGCTTCCATTGCAGCCCCGCGACAGCGAGCAGAATGGCGGTGAC
>JAYVWQ010000589.1:0-6144 GCA_043785945.1 Akkermansia sp. | reverse complement strand
GCCACGTTGGTGAGCACAAGCCAATCCGGCGTGAGAAACTGCGCGCGACGCGCCTTGACGCCCTGGTTCACGTAACGATCAAACTGCGGCGCGGGCGCGGGTTGTTTGCGGATGGTGAAACTGTCGCGCACGCTCGTGGTGCCGAGCATTTTCACGTCGAGCCGGTTGCTGCTCACGTCGATGACCAGCGAGCCCAGTTCGTAGAGCGAGACGAACATGGCGGGATGATTCAAAGTGCCGCTGCCCGTCACCTGCCCGCTGCTCCCGGCCACGACGTAGGCGGTGCCGTCGCCGGAAGTTTTCAGGTACGCGCCGTTGCTGCTCTCTTGCCCGTTGCCCGCGCTGAGTTTCATCGCGGCGTTCAACGTGCCAGACAAACCGTAGTGGCCTTGCAGCAGCCCGGAGCGTTCGTAGGAATGGCTGTGCCCGCAGAGCACGAGATCGACGCCGTGCTGCTCCAGGAGTGGCAGGAAGTTTTGCCGCATCTCGATCAATTCAGTTTCTGCGTCCGAGTTGTAGCTGCCCTTCGTGTAGGGCGGGTGATGCCAGAAGGCGACGAGCCACTCCTGCGTGGTCGATTCGAGATCGGCGCGCAGCCAGTTTGCCATCGCGCCGTTGGTGGCGCGGCTGGCCGTCATCGAGTCCAGGCAGATGAAATGAATGTTCGCGTAGTCGAACGAGTAGTAGCGCTCCGTGCCCGAAGGCAGGCCGCCCGCCTCGCCGTTTTGTGGCAGCGAGAAAATATCGAGGTAAGGAAAAGTCGCGATGGAAGTGGCCTGCGCTGTCTCGTGATTGCCAATGGTGGGCCACAATACCGTGTTCCGCAGCACCGTCGGATACGTGTCGAAGACCGCCGCCTGATACTCCGGGTCGGTGCCGGTCTGGTAGGCATTGTCGCCGAGCATGAGGAACAGGTCGGCGGGCTGATTGGTCGCGAAATTCAGGTAGTAATCGCGGACCGCGCGCGCATTCGCGGTAGCCGTTCCGCTGTCACCGACCACCCAGAGCCGCACCGGTTTGTCCGGCCCCACGGGCGGCGTGGTGGCGAAGAAATAATTCGTGCCGGAGGCCAGCGTATTCGTGCCCGCCGCGAGGGCGTAGAAATACTTCGTGTCCGCCGAAAGGTTGGTCAGCGTGACGATGTGCTCGTTGGTGGCGGGCTGATTGGTGAAGGCGAAGTTCAACGCCGCCACGTTCGTCCCGAAGCGCACGATGCTGTTCGTCGCCAGGTCGGTGCGCCAGCGCACGATGACGCCGTTGGTCGTGCCGGTTTGCAAGTACGGCCCGCGCGTGACGGCGGGCGGCGCGGGTGTAGCGGGTGGTGTGGCGACCAGTTGCAGATCGAAACTGATGTCGCTGCTGTTCACCGCCGCCTGATGGATTTCCACGGCGATGACATTCGTGCCGACGACCAGCAGGCTGGCCCCGTTGGCGAGGTTGGTCGTGTCCACCGTGTTGTCGTTGGCGCTGCCGGACAGCGTGTTGAACAAGATTGTGCCGGCCGGCATGTTGGGGCTGCGGAAAATTTCCGTGCCGTTCAGATAGACCACCGCGCCGTCGTCGCGGAGCACTTGCAGCGTGAGCGCGGCGAACGCGGACGGATTGCTCACCATCCACGCGCGGCGGAAATAAGTCGTGATGTACACGTTGGCCGCGCTCGGCCCGTAGCTCACGACCGTCGCCTCGTCGCCGTCGCCGTAGCCGAGTTGCGCCGGACCGTTCGCCCAGCTTGAATCATTGAAGGCCGCCGCGCGCCAGTTCGTGCCTTGGTCCGATCCGTTGTCGAGGTAACGCCAGTTCGCGCCCTGGGCGATGAGCGTGTTCGTGCCGGAGGGCGAATTCGTCACCGTGACGACGACCGGAGCCGACGTGCTGATCGCGCCCGTGTTGTCCGTGGCCCGCGCAGTGAAGGTGGCCGTGCCGAGTGGCGCGTTGCTCCAGGTGAACGTGTAGGGCGCGCTGAGGTCCGTCGCCATGCGCCAGCCATCGACGTAGAACACGACCTGCGTGACCGAGCCGTCCGAGTCCGTCGCCGTGGCGTTCACCACGAGGTTCGCGCCGGAAACGATGTTGGTGTTGTTCGCAGGTGAAGTGATGGAGACAACAGGCGATTGATTCGGCAGCGTGCCGACGTAGGCGATGGGCGACCATGCTGAAGCCCCCGCTGAGTTCGTGGCGCGCACGCGGAAGTAATACGTCGTGAGCGCGGTCAGACCGCTGTTGGTGTAGTTCGCGAGATTCGCGCCGCGCGTGGCGAGCGGGGAGAAAGTCAGCCCGTCGAGCGAGCGTTCGATCTCGAAGCCCAGCTCATTCGTCGGCGTGTTCGGCCAGAAGAGCCGCGCCTGCGTGGAGGTCACCAGCGTGGCCGTGAGACTGGCGGGCGCGAGCGGCGGCGCGGCCTGCGGACCTTTGAGAATGGTGAAGTGATCTTGAATGGCTCCGGCGGACGTCAGGAATTTGAAATCCAATCGCTCGCCGTCCACATCCAGCACCACCGAGCCGAGAATGTTCACGCTCATGAACATGGCGGGATGGTCTAGCGTGCCGCCGCCCGCCTGGCCCGAGGTGCCGGCGGTGCAATGGATGGAACCTTGATCCGGCCCCAGCGTGCCGGGCTTGAGATACGCGCCCGTGCCGTTGGTGCGGCCGTCGCCCGCATCGACCTTCATCGTGTCGTTGAAGGTGTTGGCGAGTCCGTAGTGACCGTTGATCATCACGGAGCGCTCGTAGTTGTGGCTGTGGCCCACGAGGCTCAGGTCCACGCCGCCCTGTTCCAGGATGGGCACGAAGCGTTCCCGCATCTCGATCATCTCGGTGACGGTGTCCGAGTTCAGGCCGCCGTGGCTGTAGGCCGGATGATGCCAGAACGCGACCGTCCACTTCTGCGTCGTCGAGGCCAAATCCTCGCGCAACCATGTCGCCATCGGGCCGTTCGTCGTGCGCAGGCTCGTCATCGAGTCGAGACACACGAAATGCACGTTGGCAAAATCGAACGAGTAATACTTCTCGGTGCCGGAGGCGACGCCGCCCGATTCGCCCGCCACCGGCAGCGCGAACATGTTGAAGTAGGGAATGGTCGGCGCGGGATTCGCGCTGCTGGCCGTGTCGTGATTGCCAATGGCCGGCCAGAGCGGCGTGTTGCGCAACACGTTCGTGTACATGTCGAAGATGGCCCCCTGGTACTCGCCATCGGTCCCGTCGTTGTAGGCGTTGTCGCCGAGCAGCAGGATGAGATCGGAGCGCGGCGTGTTGGTGGTGAAGTTGTAGTACGCATCCCGGACCGCCGTCTGGGAAGCCGTGCGCGTCCCCGGATCGCCCAGCACCCAGACGCGCACCGGACGGTTGGTGCCGGGCAGGGGAGCGGTGCTGAGAAAGTAATTCGTGCTCGCCGCCAGCGTCACGTTGGTCGTGCCGAGCGAGAAGTAGTAGCGCGTCTCGGGCTGCAGGTTCGTGAGCAGCACGAAGTGATCGTTGGTTGCAGAGACTTCGCTGCTGAAATTGGTGAGCGCGCTCGCATCCGTCCCGTAGCGCACCCGTCCGGTGTTGGTCCCATCCGTGCGCCAGCAGATAATGCCGCTCGCTGGGGTGGGGGACTGGAGATACGGCCCGCGCGTCACCTTCGCATCGACCACCTGCACGGTGAGGACGGGGGAGAGATTGGTCGCGCCGTAATTGTCCTTGGCCACGGCGGTGAGCTCGTAGCTGCCCACGGCGGGATTGGTCCAGGTGAACGAGAAGGGCGCGCTCGCATCCACGCCGAGCAGCGCGCCGTTCGCGAAGAACATCACCTGCGTCACGCTGCCGTCCGCGTCGGTGGCGCTCGCGCTGATCGTGAGGTTGGCCGGCGTGCTGAAAACGGAATTGGGCGCGGGCGAGGTGAGGCTGATGGAAGGAGCGGCGTTGGAAGCGACGCTCAAAGAAACGGGCGCGGAAGTGTGGCCGCCGAGGGAATCCGTCGCCACGGCTCGCAGGATGTAACTTCCCGGCGGCGCGTTGCTCCAGGTCGCGGCCCACGGGCTGTTCGTGAGAACGGCCAGCGAAACTCCATTCGCGAAAAACTCTACCCCGCTCACCGGCCCGTTGGTTTCCGTGACACTGGCCGCGAGCGCGATGAGTTCGGGGATGACGCTCGACGCGCCGTTGGTCGGCGCGGTCATTTGCACCACGGGATCATGCACGGTAAGGCTGACGACCGCTGATGTGGCGGAGAGTCCGGTGTTATCTGTGGCGACCGCGCGCGCGGTGTGGAAACCCAGCGGCGGATTTGTCCAGGTGAAGCTGAACGGCGCGCTGGTCAGTCTCGCGAGCGCCACGCCGTTCGTGAAGAACACCAAGTTCGTCACCGAACCGTCTACATCGCTCGCGCTCGCGGCGAGCAGCACGTTCGCGGGCGCGAGGAATTCTGTTCCACTGACCGGATTCGTCAGCGCGACCGCCGGCGGTGTTTCAAAAGCGTATCCCGCCACCCACGTCGGGCCATTGAGCAGCGTGCCATTGAGGCCGCTGGTGCCAGAGTTCGTCGCCGTGGTCCCGCTGCCTTCGTCGAGCGACCAGCGCCCGATCAGTCCGGTGGCGGAAACGATTTGCCGCCGGTAGTTGTCGGCAATCTCCGTGGCCGAGCGCGCGTAGTTCCAGGTGCGCGCTTCGTCCAGAATTCCGGCGAAGAAGCCCGCCGCCGCGCCCGTGGAATCCAAGGCCGAGGCGAGCGACGCATGTTGAATGCTGTCGAGCCGCAGACGCTGGCCGACGAACAGGTTTGTCTCCAGCGCGCCGTTCAAATAGAGCCGCCAGTTGTTGCCGTCGTATGTCGCGGCTGCGTGATACCAGACGTTGTTTGAGATGACGGTGATGCCCGCGACAGGATAGTTCTGCCCCAGCGCACCGCTGCTGCCCGGCCCGGCCTCGAAGTCCGCGACCAGCCGGTTGTCCGCCGCGCGGATGGCCAGGATGTAATTCATGTCCCGGTTGTCGCCATCCGCCTCGCCGCGTCCCTTGGAGATGAGCGGAATGGCATCGGTGACGCCACCGCCCCCAGTGCCCGTGGCCACTCCCGCGCCCGTGCGCTTGAACCACACTTCCACCGTCACGTTGGAAACACTCAATCCGAGCGCCGTGCCGAAGGTGATGTAGTCGTCGCTGCCATCGAATTGCACCGCCGTGCCCGCCTGCGCCGGGAAGGTTGCCAGACACAGCGCCCCGATCACGCCCGCCGTGAGCATGGCCCAGCCTCCAGCGCAACGATTGCGCAGCGGACCGTTTGAGCGGTGTTGGGATTGAATGACCAAGGGGTGTGCCTTTGGTGTGTTGCCAGCGCGCGGAGACTGCCCAGTTGCCCCCCCAAGGTCAAGGCGGCTAACCTTCGCTCATGGCGTTTGAATCATTCCGCGACTGGGTCAACCAACTCGACAAGGCGGGCGAGTTGAAACGTATTTCGCAGCCCGTCGCCACCGAGTTGGAAATCACCGAGCTGGCTGACCGCGAAATGAAGCAGCCCGGCGGCGGCAAAGCTCTGCTCATCGAGAAGCCCACCGTCAATGGCGTCGTCTCGCCCTTCCCCGTCGCGATCAACACGCTCGGCTCGCACAAACGCATGGCCCTGAGCATGGGCGCGGAGTCCGTGGACGACGTGGCCAAGGAACTGGGCGCGCTGATGAAAGCCAAGCCGCCCACGTCGTTGCGTGAAACAATGAAGCTGCTGGGTCTGGCGATGGACTTGCGCCACGCCAAGCCCAAGCTGGTGAAGGACGGGCCGTGCAAGGAAGTCATCCACAAGTTCGACGCCCCGCCCGCGCGCACCGCTGCGTGGCCGGCTGCCCCGCAAATCCTCAATCCCCAATCCTCAATCCTCAATCCTCAATCTCCCACCCTGCTCACCCTCCCCATCCTTAAATGCTGGCCGCTCGACGGCGGACGCTTCATCACCCTCCCGTGCGTCGTCACCAAAGACCCCGACACCGGCGAACGCAACGTCGGCATGTATCGCATCCAGATTTACGACGACCGCACCACCGGCATGCACTGGCAACTCCAGAAAGTCGCGGCGCGTCACGGACGCCGCTACTACGAGAAGGGCGAGCGGATGCCCGTCGCGATTTTTCTCGGCGGCGATCCCGTGTTCACCTTCGCCGCCACCGCGCCGCTGCC
>JAYVWQ010000588.1:0-5188 GCA_043785945.1 Akkermansia sp. | reverse complement strand
GCTGCGCCACATTCTGCGCCAGGACCCGAACGTGATCATGGTCGGGGAAATTCGCGACCAGGAAACGGCGGAGATCGCCATCCGCGCCGCACTCACGGGCCACTTGGTTTTCTCGACGCTGCACACGAACGACGCGGCCAGCGCCTTCACGCGTTTGATCGACATGGGCATCGAGCCTTTCCTCGTTGCGTCGTCGGTCGAGGCCATCATGGCGCAACGTCTCATCCGCACCATTTGCAAGACGTGCAAGACGCCCCAGAACATCGAGCGATCCTTCCTGCGCAAGATTGGTTTCCCTGAGCACGAGATCGACACGACCACTTTTTACCGTGGCGTCGGTTGCGAGAACTGCCGCCAGTATGGCTATCAGGGCCGGCTCGGCATTTATGAATTGCTGCTGGTCAGCGACGCCATTCGTCCGCTGGTCATGAACCGCGCGGCCGCTTCGACCATTGCCCAGGAGGCCATCCGCAACGGAATGCGCACGCTGCGCATCGACGGCTGGACCAAGGTCAAGGCCGGCATCACCACGCTCGAGGAAATCATGCGCGTGACCCAGACGGAAGAGCACCTCAAGTCCCTGGCCGAAGAAGGCCGGACGGAAATGTGGGTTAAGAGCTAATATGGCGCGCTGGCATTCTGCGAATGTTCTGCAAGTGGCGAGTGATGCGAAACGCCTCTGGCAGTTCACCGTCCGGGGCAACACCCCCAATCTGTCCCGGGAGGAAAGCAAACTTCCGACGGAGCCGCTGCCGGCCAAGCTCGTGGGCAAAGACTGGCAGACGCTCTATAAGCCCAAGCTGAACATCGCCTGGCTGCCGTCGGACCGCGCCTTCCTGCGCGTGCTGCAACTGCCGCCTGCCGAGACGCTCGCCGAGACCGCCTCGATGGTGGAACTCCAGCTCGAGAAAATTTCCCCGCTGCCCGCCACGCAGATCGTCTGGACCTTCGAGGTGCTGCCCAAGCGGGAAGGCCAGGCCCAGACCGTCATCGTCGTCATCGCCGCGCGCAACACGGTCGAGGAATTTCTGGGCAAGCTCGAAGCGGAGAGTTATCTGGCGGACCGATTGGAAGTGCCGTTCATCGACCAGCTTCTTGCCACCAAAATCACCGGCGACGGCGTGTGGGTGTTTCCCGGCGCGGGTGTGGACGAAAACAACTGCCTCATCGTCTGGTGGTATGGCGGCGTGTTGCAGAACGTTTCGCTCCAGCATCTGCCGCCCCCGGAAGAGCGCGGCGCGTTTCTCAGCGAGCAGATTTCTCAAATGACTTGGGCCGGCGAACTGGAGGGCTGGATCACCTCGCCGCCGCGCCGTTATCTCGTGGCCGACTCCGCCACTGAGGCCATCTGGCGGCCGCTCTTGCAGGAGGGTTACGATGCTCCCATTGAGATTCTCGCGCCGCAGCCCGCCGCCGAGACGGCCAAGCTCACGGCCCGTCGCGCCACGCGCCCGGATGCGCAGGCCAGCCTCGTGCCGCCGGAGTTCGTGGCCCGCTACCGGCAGATGTTCGTGGACCGCATCTGGATGCGCAGCGTTTTTGCCATCGCGCTCGTCTATCTCTTCGGCGTCATCATTTATCTTGGTTATGTCCAGGTCATGGATTTCCAGATCAGCAAGCTGGAGCAGGCGGCGCGCAACCTCTCGCCCGGCTACACCAACTCCATCCGGCTCAAGGATCAGGCGCGCGTCTTGCAGGATCAATTGAACCTCCAGTTCGCCGCGCTCGAATGCTACAAGGCCGTGGCCGAAAAAATTCCCGAAGGCGTGACCATCGACGGCATCAACTTCAGCAAGGGCAAGACGCTCGCGCTCTTCGGCACGGCCTCGCGCGACGCGCTGCCCAAGGTCAATGAATTCAGCGACGCGCTGCGCCGCTCGACCACCAAGGGCGAGCCGCTCTTCAAGAGCGTGAGCGTGCCCTCGACCACCATCCGGGGCGATCAGGTGGGATGGAATTTCACGGCCGACATGGCCAAGGGGGAGGGCGAATGAGTTCCATTTACGACAAGATGAACCTGCGGCCCAACGAGCGCCGGCTCGTCACGGTCATCGCCATCGTGATCTTCCTCGTGCTGAACGCCATCTTCGTCTGGCCGCAATTCAGCGAATACGGCAAACTTCAGGCGCGCAAGAAAACGGCCTTGGATTTAAGCCGCCAGTATCAAGTCGAAGTCGATAACACGGGCCGTTACCAGAAGCAGCTCGCGGAGTTGGAGAAGGCCGGGGCGCGGGTGGACAGCGAGGACCAGGCGCTCAAGCTTTCCACCACCGTGCAGAATCAGGCCGCCCTCAGCGGCGTGCAGGTCAACAGTTACATTCCCCAGGTCAAGACCCTGAGCGGCGCGGCCAAGCCCAACCAGTTTTTCGAGGAGCAAAGCGGCAACCTCAATGTGATCATGGAAGAAAAATCCCTGGTCGATTTTCTCTACAGCCTTGGGGTGGGCGGCTCGCTCATCCGGGTGCGCAGCATGACTTTGAATCCCGACCCGGTGCGGCAGAAGCTGCAGGGCAACCTGACCCTCGTGGCCAGCTACGCCAAGAAGGCTCCGCCCAAAATCGCCGCGCCCGTGGCGGCACCCGCCGCCGTGCGGACGACCAACTCCGGCCTCAAACCCAGTTCTCCGTTTAAGACGAACGCTCCGACCCGGGCTCCGGCCCCGACCAAAAAATGAAAACTTCTTTGAACCAGTTCATCGGATGTCTGCTCGTGGCCGGAGCCATGACCGCCTCGGCCCAGGTGCCGCCACCGCCCGCCGTCCCGACCGTCCCGACCGTCCCGCGCCCGACCAACACCATCGGTCTTGCCACCAACTCCTCGTTCTTCTCGCGCTCGACCAACTCGTCCTTCGGTCGTCCGCTGCGTGCGCCCGGCGATCCCGTCGTGGCTCCGGCCGCTCCCGCGGTGACGCCCGCCGCGCCCGGCACTCCGGCCACCACTCCGCTGAATCCACTCGGTCGGCCCGCCACCGGACCCGGCTCGGGCGTGCCCGTGCTTCCGGCTTCCGCGACCACGGGATCCAACGCCATTCCCCGAATCGGCACCAACACCATGATTCCGGCGGGCCTGATTCGTTTCCAGGAAGCAGACCTCAGCCAAGTGATCGACTTCTACGCCGACCTCACGGGCAAGACGATTCTCAAGTCCCCCCAGGTGGCGCAGAATGTGAAGGTCAGCCTGGTCAACAAGACGGCGTTGACCCGGGAGGAGGGCATTGATGCGCTCCACACCATCTTCGGCCTCAACCAGATCGCGATCATTCCCGAGGGCGACAAGTTCATCAAAATTGTCCCGCAAGCCTCCGTGCCGGGCGAGGCTGGGCGGTTCACGACCAACGATTCCACCTTCCTTCCCGAGTCGATGCTGCCTGTCGCGCACATCGTGCAGTTGAAAAATTTGCTGCCGGAAGAAGCCACCGGCATCCTCACGCCTTTTGCCAAGCTGCCCAACAGCATCATCGGGGTAAAGGGCAGTCCGGTGCTCATCCTGCGCGACTACTCCGAGAACGTGAAACGGATGCTGGAAATTTTGGAGCGCGTGGATGTGGCCCTCCCGTCCGACATTGAGATGGTGGTCATTCCAATTAAATACGCAATGGCTGGGGAAATCTCCGGGGTATTGAGCGGATTGAGTGCGGGCGGCAGTTCATCCAGCTTTGGCAGCAGCGGAGGAGGCGGGGGCTTTGGCGGTGGAGGTGGTGGCTTTGGCGCGGGCGGCGGCGGCTTTGGCGGCGGCATTGGTGGTGGGATTGGCGGGGGCCTCGGCGGCGGGATCGGGGGCCTCGGCCGCAGTGGCCTCGGCGGCGCGGGCGGCGCAGGTGGTTACCAGGGCGGTGGCATCGGCAACACGGGGGCGCGTGGTTTTGGCGCTACCGGCGCGGCCGGCGGAGCTTCCGGCGCCGGCGGCTTTGGCAATCGGGGGGCTTTTGGCGGTCGTCTGGGTGCGGCCGTGGGTCGGGCCGTGGGCGCGGCGGGCGGCGGGGCGGCGGGCGACATCCAGTTGTTCGGGGCGGCGAAGATTATTGCCGACGAACGCTCCAACGCCCTGCTCATTTTCGCCGAGAAGCGTGATCTCACCATGATCAGCAACATCATCGCCAAGCTCGACGTGGTGCTGCCCCAGGTCTTGATTGAGGCTCTCATCATGGAGGTGAACTTGGGCGACGGTCAGAGTGTTGGCGTGAGCATGCTGCAGCCTGAACAGAAGAAGGGCAAACTTTCCGGGGCGGGCATTTCGCCGAATGGCAAGGGACTCACCGACCCTGGTTCGATCACGGGCATCAGCAGCCTGGCCAGCAACATCGTGGGCGGTGGTGGCTTCACCTATTTCGGCAAATACAGCGACGACTTCGCCATCGCGGTCAATGCCGTGGCCAACGATGAACGCATCACCATCCTGTCCCGTCCCCGCATCCAGACTTCCACGGCCAAGGCCGCGTCCATCTTCGTCGGCGAAACCCGGCCTTACGTTTCTGGCACCAGCTACGGTTACAGCGGGGTGGGTGCGCAGTCGCAGGTGCAGCAGCTCCAAATCGGCATCAGCCTGAATGTCGAGCCGATCATCAACCAGGAGGGGCTCGTGGTCATGAACATCCAGCAGGAAATTTCCCAGGCGGGGGCCGATGTGATCATCGATGGCAACGCCGTGCCCTCCACCATCAACCGCAACGCCAATTCCTACGTGGCGGTGCGGGATCGCGACACCATCATCCTGGGCGGCTTCATCAGCACCGTGAAACAGAAATCCTCCGGCGGGGTCCCCTACCTCAAGGACATTCCCGGACTCGGCGTGCTCTTTCGCAGCAGCACGGAGAAAACCGCGCGGGTCGAGCTGATGGTGATGATTCGTCCCACCGTGCTCCCCACCCCCGAGGCCGCCGCCACCACCGCCGCGCGGGAGATGGAGAAGATGCCCAACATCGAACGCGCCCGCACCGACGAGGCTGATTATTCGCAGAAGCAGTTGGAGAAAGAGCGCAAGCGTCAGGAGCAGGATGAGCGGCGCAACCAGAAATAGTTCCTGATTATCAGTTCATCAAAGCGCCGGAGAATCTCCGGCGCTTTTTCTTTGGGCGAGGACGGCGGCGGAGCGCGGGCGTCTCGCCCGCGTGTTTCCAAAGCCGTCGCGCCGATTTGCGCGGACGAGAAGTTTGCGTTCCGGGGTATTGGGATAGGTTCTCCGCTGGAGG
>JAYVWQ010000587.1:0-4508 GCA_043785945.1 Akkermansia sp. | reverse complement strand
GTTGAGCGTTTCGCCGTTGGTGAGTTCCAAACCCTGCAAGGTCGTGGCTGCGCTCGGTCGGGTGGTGGCGATCTGCTCGCGGTTGGGGCGGCCCAGCGCGACGGCCAGCGGGTCGGCGGCGACGAGGCTGGCGCGCACGCCGCCGTGAATTTCCGCGAGGGACATCGCTTGCGCGAGGCTGGTGGCGAGTGTCCAGGGTTTCATGTTCGCGCCGCCGAGGGCCGCCGCCGGTTTCCAGTTTGCCGGGTCGAACTGCAGTTTCTCCCAGCCATCATTCTTCTCTTTCGTCACGAGCCACGAGGCGTCGGAGACCAGGTCCGGCGTTCCGCCTCCGCGCAGTCGCGCCACGAAGATGAACCCGGCGGGATTCGCATCTGTTTCCTTCGGCGCGGCCCCGGCGGGCGGCGGATTGTTGTCCGGCGTGTGGTTGATGGCGGCGACGGCGATGAGGTTCTCGCCTGCTTTGAGGTGTGGCTTGAGGTCGGCGAAGTTGGGTTGCGAAAAATCTTTGCCGCTCACCACTTTCTTGCCGTTCACGTAAAGCGTGTAGCTGTTGTCGCAGGCGATGGCGGCAGTGGCTTCATCCGGCACGGCTCGCAGCGTGAACGTCTTGCGCAGGTAAATGGTTTCGGCGAGCGCCTTCTGCGCGGCTTCAGCTTCGCTCCAAATCCACTGCGCGTTCTTGGGCAGCGCCGGGGCTTTGCCATCGGACGACGAATCAAATTTCGCCGCTGACTTCTCGTGCCACACCCCGGTGAGTTCGCCGAGGGCGTCGCGAAACTGCTCCGCGCTCAGGCGGCGCAGCGCGGGACCGGTGAAGATGTAACTCTTGCCCACCGTCTCGCCGAGATTCACCGCCGGCATCTGGTAGGCGCGCGAGGTCAGGATCAGTTGCATCGTGCGTTTGAGGTCATGGCCGTGGGCCGCAAAATCTTCCGCCAACCAGTCGAGCAGGTCGCGGTTCCAGGCCGGCAGATCCATTTCATCCACCGGTTCCACGATGCCGACGCCCATGAACTTCGCCCACAAACGATTCACCATCGTTCGCGGCAGGCGGCCGTTTTGCGGAGCAGTCAGAATTTCCGCGAGGCGTTTGGTGCGCTCCGGCTTAGGCAGCGCGCCGTCGATGTCGCCCAGTTCGGAGTAGAGGAACTTCACCTTGGCGAATTTGCCCGTGGGCTTGTCGCATTCGGCGAGTTCCAGCTTGTTCGTCGCGTAGATGGCCGCGATGCCATAGGCGTCGGCCAGCGTGTAATCGTTGATGAAACTGTCGTGGCACGAGGCGCACTTGAGATTCACGCCCAGGAAAACCTGCCCGATGCTCTGGGCCGCCTGCATCGCCGGAACCTGGCTGGCGTTGACCGCCCCGCGCCAACTGATGCCGTTGATGAAGCCCTCCGACTCGGGCGTGGGATCGACGAGGCGCGCGACGAGCCGGTCGTACGGCATGTTCGTGAGCAGCGCGGAGTAGAGCCAGGGGCTGATTTGCTTGCGCCCGTTGTCGATGTAGCCGGCCCCCTTGTAATCATTGCGCAAGAGGTCGTTCCAAAAAGTCAGCCAGTGCCCGGCGTAGCGCTGGTTGTCCGCGAGCAGCTTCGCGACGAGTTGCTCGCGTTTGTCGGCGCGTTTGTCAGCGAGAAATTCGTCCTGTTCCTTCGGCGTCGGCAGCAGGCCAATCACGTCGAGATAAACCCGGCGGGTGAAGGTGTGGTCATCGACGGGCTTGGCTGCCGCGAGCTTCTGCGTGGCGAAGTACGGTGCGAGCAACTGGTCGATGGGATTGACGGGCGGGCCTTTGGTGGGCGGCAACTCGACGCGGCGCGGATGCAGGTTGAGCACGGGCGCTTTCTGGAAGGTGATTTCCTCCGGCCATTGTGCTCCTTGGTCAATCCACGCCCGGAGCACTGCCACCTGTTCGTCCTTCAGCTTGGAACCCTTCTTCGGCATCACGGTGTCCGGGTCGAAGCCGGAGACGAGTTCGATGAGCAGACTCCCCGCGCTTTGGCCCGCAGCCACGGGCGCTCCCGAGTCGCCGCCCTTGAGGAACGTGGCGCGTGTCTCCAGCGAAAAGCCGCCCTTGTCCTTGCCCTTGCCGTGGCACTTCACGCAGGCCGTGTCGAAGATCGGTTTCACGTCGCGGGCGAAATCGACTTGGGCCTTGGCGGGTGCGGGCAGCTTGGCGACTTGCTCAGGCGTGAGCCTGGCTTGTACGGCGCACGCGCCGACGAACGTCGTCAACAACGCGATCAGCTTCGGGAAATTCATCTGCTCACAAAACTAGCGGGCCGCTCCGCCCGAAACAAACCGAAGTTTTGCCGGCGCGCGCCGCGCCCGTTTCGTCGCCGCAGTTTTTCCTTCGCTCGCTGCGCTTCCTTCGCGAGACTTTTGCCTGCATGAGCCGCCGCCTTGAAATGACCGTCGCCGACCGATTGAAGTCCGCCGCGCCGTTTGGGGTCGGGCACACCAAGCCAAAACATTTCCGGGACATGCTCAAAATCGTTTGGGCCAACCGCGACAATCTCGGCTACGCGTGGAAGGTCTTGAGCCAGGGCGTGTGCGATGGCTGCGCGCTGGGCGTGGCGGGCTTTCACGACTGGACGATTGAGGGCACGCACCTGTGCATGACGCGGCTGAATCTGTTGCGACTGAACACCATGCCGGCGCTCGATCCGGATTTGCTCTCTGACCTCTCGAATCTGAAATCCCTGTCCAACGCCGAACTGCGGGAACTGGGACGCCTGCCTTTTCCGATGCTGCGTGAACACGGAGAGAAAGGATTTCGCCGCATTCCGTGGGATGACGCCTATGCCCGGATCGCGAAACGCATCCGCGTCAGCACGCCGAAACGTCTGGCCTTCTTCTGCACCTCGCGCGGCGTGACCAACGAGATTTACTACATGGTCCAGAAGGTGGCGCGCTTCCTCGGCACCAACAACGTGGATAACGCTGCGCGCCTCTGTCACTCGCCCAGCGGTGCGGCCATGAAGTACGCACTCGGCGTCGCCGCCAGCACATGCAGCTACAAAGACTGGTTCGGCACCGACCTGATCGTGTTCTTCGGCTCGAACCCCGCGAACGATCAGCCCGTCACGACCAAGTATCTGCATCTCGCCAAGAAGCTCGGCACCCAGGTCGTGATGGTGAACCCTTACCTGGAGCCGGGCATGAAGAAGTATTGGGTGCCGTCGAACGCCGACAGCGCGCTCTTCGGCACGAACATCACCGATTACTGGTTTCCCGTGGCGCAAGGCGGCGACATCGCGTTCATCTATGGCGTGCTGAAGATTCTCATCGAGCGCGACTGGGTGAATCAGGAGTTCATCGCGCAGCACACCGCAGACTTCCCGGCTCTCAACTCTCAACTTTCCACTCTCAACTTTCCCGACCTCGAGCGGGCCAGCGGCCTGTCGCTCGCCGACATGCTGGAGTTCGCCGAGTTGCTGCGCGATGCGAAGAACGCCGTCTTCGTCTGGAGCATGGGTATAACACAGCACACTCACGGCGGCGATGCGGTGTCGATGATTCTCAATCTCGGCCTCGCGCGCGGCTACGTGGGCCGCGAAAAAAATGGGCTGATGCCGATTCGCGGCCACTCCAGCGTGCAAGGCGGCGCGGAGATGGGCGCGTATGCCACGGCCTTCCCCGGTGGCAAAACGATCAACGAGGAGAACGCCGCGTGGCTCGCGCGCGAGTATGGCTTCCCGGTTCCAAGCACCGAAGGACTGGATGCCGTCCAGATGGTCGAAGCGTGCGCGCGTGGTGAACTGGACATGCTCTTCTGTCTCGGTGGCAACTTTCTCCGCACGCTGCCCGACCCGGATTACGTCGCGAAGGCGATGGCGAACGTGCCGCTGCGTGTGCATCAGGACATCATTCTCACCGATCAGATGTTTATCGAGGGAAGCGGCGACGTGCTGTTGCTCCCCGCCAAGACGCGCTACGAGCAGGACGACGGCGGCACCGAGACGACGACCGAGCGGCGCGTGATCTTCTCGCCGGAGATTCCCCGCCAGATTGGCGAAGCGAAAGCGGAGTGGAAAATCCTGCGCGAACTGGCCACCGCGACCTACCCGGAGCGCGCGCATCTGCTCGGCTGCGAAACAGGGCAGGGGATGCGCGACGAAATTGCCCGCGTCGTTCCTTTCTACGACGGCGTGCAACATCTCAAGAAGGGCGGCGATCAGTTTCAATACGGCGGCCCGCACCTGTGCGCGGACGGGAAATTCGCCACCGCCGACGGCAAGGGGCATTTCCGCGTTGTGGAATTACCCGGCGTGGTAGGGCGCGTCGCTCCGCGCGCGCCGTCCGCAGCAAACCACCGGTTGTCTTTGAGAAATGGTATCAGATGGAGAAAACGCCATCATCAAACAGTGAAGGCAAAAAACATGCGCTTTGTCGTTTTCACCACAGGCATCCGTGTCCATCGGTGTCCATCCGTGGTTTCAATCGAATCGTTCCGGTTAATCCCTACCGTCCCATAGGAAATGTGCTCCACACCCTTGATTTCA